>JAFEDW010000260.1 GCA_018241455.1 Pseudomonadota bacterium
GGCGTTTCTCGTAACCCGCTTCGATCAGCGGGCGCAGCTGCTGTGGATCCACGAACCGGATACTAATGCAGCTCGGCCAGCCTCGCGCGCACTTCTGCGAGATTGACGCTCTGCGGATTGAGCGCCAGCACGCGCTGCAGCGCGGCTCTTTCCGCGGCAACGTCGCCTTCTTCGCGGGCGATCAACGCGCCTTCGTATTGCAGGTGCCCCTGCAGGTCGGGCGGCGCGGAAGCATATTCCGGACTTGCGACGGCAAGCTGGTATTCGCGCTTGGCCGCGGCGCGCCGATGAAACAGCGTGTCCGGAAGCGCAATGAACGTGGCCATGGCGACCAGCCGCGTCTCGAGCGCCGCCGTTCCCGTGGGCCGGGGGGGCGTAGCCGCGTGGCCCGAAGACGAGGGTGAAGAATGATCGAGCAGTGCCAGGGCGCGATCCAGCAACGAATTGCCCTGGTTGATGAGCTTGATACGGGTCCACGGCGCCGCGCTGTCGCGTGCCTGCAGCGCAAAGGTGCTGCCGTAGTACGCCAGGTACAGCGGGTTGTCGCCGTCCTTGCGCAGCAACTGCGAGAACAACTGCTGCGCGCGTTCGGTGGCGTCGTGGGAACCGGCGCGGCCCGACTCGAACTGGCCCCGGGCGGTGGAGAAATCCGCGACCACCGACGCCAATGCGTCCGCCATGCATGTCGTCGTGGCCACGGCCAGCACCAGCAGCGTGGCCAGGGCCTGGGCGCAACGGCGCCGATGCAGCTGTAAGCCAAATGTAATCATGCCTCGCTATCGACCCTCGAAAATGCAGGTGGTTCAGAATGATAGTGCAGGGCGGCGCGCATCTCGACCTGGCCGTGCCGAAGCTGCGCACCGGTTCGCCTTGTCGCGCCGACGCGACGTCATGATCCGGCAACTTTCGGAAGGCATGCTAGTCCTAGCGTTGGATACTCGACCGTCCGTTCAGTAAAGTGAGGCACCATGGACGAGCGCTCTGAAAAGGACGTTCGCAGACCGCTCCCGGCGCCGCTGGGATTGATACCTGAATCCTGGCCGCTGCCGACCTCGCTGCGCCGGCTGATCGGCTGGGCCTCCGGCATCAGCGCGCTCGAGCAAGTGGCGGGGCGCCTCGATTTCGACGCCGACGCGGGCGCGTTCGCGCGGCAGACGCTGGACGAGCTGGGTGTCAGCTTCTCGTTGTCGCCGGCCGAACTGCAGCAGGTGCCGGCTGCCGGCGGCGTGATCATCGTGGCCAACCATCCTTTCGGCGGCATCGACGGGTTGATCGCGATCACCGCCTTGTGCACGCGCCGCCCCGACCTCAAGCTGCTTGCGAACGGCATGCTCGCGCGACTGCAACCGTTGCACGACATGGTGTTGCCGATCGACACGCTCGGTGGCGATGCGCGCGGCAATTCGCACAGCGTGCGCGAAGCCCTGCGGCACGTGGCGGCCGGCGGCGCGCTGTTTACTTTTCCGGCCGGCGAAGTGGCGCATTTGCGCTGGGGCCGCCCGGGTATCGTCGATCCGCCCTGGACCCGGGCCGCTTCGCGGCTGCTGCGCCTGGCCGGCGCTCCCGTCGTGCCGATGTATTTCGACGGTCGCAACGGCGCGCTGTTCCAGGCACTGGGGCTGCTGCACCCGCTGTTGCGCACGCTGCTGCTGCCGCGCGAGCTGCTCAACAAGTCCGGCCGCAACGTGCAGGTGCGTATTGGCGCGCCGGTCAGCGTACGGCGTATCCGCAAACTGGATGAGCCCGGCGCCATCGCGGCGCACCTGCGCGCCAGCATTCGGCTGCTGGCGCGGTCGCAGCCGGTTGCGCCGAACACGGCCGCAGCCGATGCGGTGGCTCCGGTGCCGGCGCAGGCCGGCATGCCCGCGCCCCGCGCCGCGACGGCACAGGCCGAAGGCGTGCCGCTGGCCGATCCGATCGATCCGGCGCAGATGGCGCAGGAGCTGGCTGCGCTCCCGCCAAACCAGCGGCTGCTGGTGTCGGGCTCGATGGAAATCTACTGCGCCTCCGCGGCGCAGATCCCCTGGACATTGCAGGAGATCGGCCGTTTGCGCGAGCGCACGTTCCGCGCCGTTGGCGAGGGCACGGGCCGCGCTGCCGACCTCGACCTGTTCGACGATTACTACGAGCACCTGTTCATCTGGCAGGCGGAAAGACGCGAAGTCGTGGGCGCCTATCGGCTCGGACGGAGCGATACCATCCGCAAGCGCTTCGGCGCGCGCGGCCTGTATCTCACCTCGCTGTTCGAATTCCGCGAGCCGTTCTTCAAGTTGCTGGGGCCGGCGCTCGAACTCGGCCGCTCGTTCGTGCGGCCCGAATACCAGCGCTCGTACGCACCGCTGCTGCTGCTGTGGAAGGGCATCAGTGAATACATCGGCCGGTATCCGGCCTACCCGCGCCTGATCGGCGCCGCCAGCGTCAGCAACAACTACGACCCACTGTCGCGGGCGCTGCTGGTGGAGGCACTGCGCGCCTGGCGCAGCGAACCGTTGCTCGGCGCGCTGGTGAATCCGCGCCGGCCGTTCAAGGCGCGCTACTCGTTGCGCTCGCTGTTCGGCGAGGCCGGGCTCGAGGCCGACATGGATGCGCTCGGCTCGCTGATCGAGGATCGCGAGGTCGATGGCAAGGGCGTGCCGGTGCTGCTGCGCCACTACCTGAAGCTCGGCGCTCGCACGATCGGCTTCAACATCGACACGGAATTCGGCAACGCGCTCGATTGCCTGATCGTGCTCGACCTGCGCCGCGTGCCGCTCGCGACGCTGCAGAAATACATGTCGGATGAATCGCTGCGGAGTTTCCGCAGCTACTGGCGGCTGCGCGACGAGGAGATCGAGGCCACGCCAGCGCGCGGCTGAGCCCTCAAGTACTCGGACTCAGGGCCTCCATCAAGCGCGTGCGCAGTCGCTCGGCCGCCGCTTCATCGAGCGGGCGGCGCTCGCGGTCGGTGACGTAGAACACATCCTCGGCGCGCTCGCCCATCGTGCCGATCTTGGCGGCGTGCAGCTCGACGTTCTCTTCCCACAGCACCTTGCCGACATCGCACAGCAGGCCGGGACGGTCGCCGGCGACGAGCTCGAGCACCGAGCGCGCGTTGCGCTCGTCGGTATTGATCGCGATCTGCGTGGCGGTGCGGAACACGCGCAGCTGGCGCGGCGCGCGGCGCGTCACCGACAGCGGCGCATCGCGCGCCCGGCGCAGCGACACCCACAACGACTGCTCGATCTCGGTGAAGCGCTCGGCATCGCTGATCATCGTGCCG
>JAFEDW010000261.1 GCA_018241455.1 Pseudomonadota bacterium
TGAGCGGCGCGCCGCTCAAGGTGGGCGACGCGGTCACGGCGCGCGTCGACGGCGCACGTCGCGCGGCAATCCGGCTGAACCATTCGGCCACGCACCTGCTGCATGCCGCACTGCGCGAGGTGCTGGGCAAGCACGTGACGCAGAAGGGCTCGCTGGTCGCACCCGACCGCTTGCGCTTCGATTTCTCGCACTTCCAGCCGGTCGGCGCGCACGAGCTGGCGCGCATCGAGCGGCTGGTAAATGCCGAGATCCGCGCCAATGACGAGGCGCACATCCGCGTCATGGACTACGACCAGGCGGTGGCCGCCGGCGCGATGGCGCTGTTCGGCGAGAAGTACGATCGTGAAGTGCGCGTGCTGAACTTCGGCGGATTTTCCACCGAGTTGTGCGGCGGCACGCACGTCGCACGCACCGGTGACATCGGGCTGTTCCGCATCCTCGGCGAATCCGGTGTCGCCGCCGGCGTGCGGCGCATCGAGGCGGTGACCGGCGAGGGCGCGCTCGATGCCGTCGCGCGCAGCGAAGCGGTGTTGCGCGAAGTCGCCGCGCTGGTGCGCGGCACGCGTGATGACACGGCGGACAAGGTGCGCGAAGCGCTCGAGCGTATCCGCGCGCAGGAGCGCGAGATCCGCGCGCTCAAGGACAAGCTGGCATCAGGGCAGGGCACCGACCTCGCCGCCGGCGCGATCGACGTCGGCGGCACGAAGGTCATCGCGGCGCGCGTTGATGGCGCCGACGGCGGTTCGTTGCGCAATGCGGTGGACCAGCTCAAGAGCCGGCTCGGCTCCGCGATCATCGTGCTCGCGGCGGTCGAGTCACCCACCAAGGTGACGCTCGTCGCCGGCGTCACGGCCGACCGCACCGCCATGATCAAGGCGGGCGAACTCGTCGGAGCCGTCGCCGCGCAGGTCGGTGGCAAGGGCGGTGGCCGACCCGATTTCGCGCAGGCGGGCGGCAATAATCCAGCCGCGCTCGAAACGGCGCTTGCCAGCGTGGTGCCGCAGGTGCGCGCGCGGCTCGGCGACTGAACGGCATCACTGCAATCGTGTGCGGTCGATTTCGACGCCGCCACTGTCCACTTGTCACCAAACCCGCTTCGCCGCCGTATTAAGATGGCGCGAGTTGGTGGGCAAGCGTACGTGGAGGACGAAGCCATGTTGATCCTCACCCGGCGTGAAGGCGAGAGCGTGCTGATCGGCGATGAAATCACCATCACCGTGCTGCGCGTCAAGGGCAACCAGGTGCGTCTCGGCGTCAATGCACCGAAAGACGTGTCCGTACAGCGCGAAGAAATATCGGAACGCGTGCGCACGAAAGTGACCGAAGCCACGAGCCCGGTTCCCGCGGCGAGCGGCGCGGCCGCCGACGCTCCGCACGGCTGAACGCGGCGGCGATCCCGCGCCCGGATCCCGCGCCCCGGTTCAATGCGCGTTTGGCGTGATGCCCCGCCGTTGCAACCAATGTTCCAGCGCGCGCCGCCCAAGGCGCGTCGCCGCCAATGGCCCGCAGGCTTCCTGCATCGTGAAGAAACCGGCGGTTTCGTTGGCCTCGACGAAGACGGGTCCGTCGGGCGTGATGGCGATGTCGTGGCCGAGCGACCGGTGCGGCTGCAAGCCCAGCGCCGCGCGCTCGGCGACCGCGAGGAACTCGCGCCACGCGGGCAGCGTGACCGAGCCGAAACGCACGCCCGAATCAGGATGCGCGGCATAGGGCTTGCGACCGAAATCGGCATGTGAAAGGCCCGTGTCGTTCAGCGCGCCGGTCGCCATGTCGATGCCCACCACGATCGACCCCCTGACCCAGTTGTCGACTTCCATGGTGCCTTGGCCAACCTTCAGGTAGGCGCCCGTGAGCGCGCACTGTCCGTCCTCGACGAGCGTATCGATGCGCACCGTGTTGAGTGCGCCCGCGTAGATCGCGTCAATGACGGGATGATTGCGCAGCACCGGCTGGATCACGACCCTGCGCAGTTTCGCCAGATATGCGGGTTCGATTTCGGATGCACGCAGGCGGTGTGCACCTTCCCCAACACCCCAATCGACCGGCTTGATGAATACCATGCCGTCGATGCGATGCAACTCGCTGGCAGCGGCGACGGCATCGATCGTCGTGCCGTCGCCGCGGCGGACGGTGCCATCCGCATCGACGCTGAACAGCGTCTCGATGCAGGGCACGCCCAACTTGCCGAGGATGCGATTGGTCTCCAGCTTGTCGATCACCATGTGCAGGTGCGAGGGCGGATTGAAATCCTCCTGGAACCGCTGCACCAGTAGCGGCGGCACATAGCCGAGGACATCGGGGTGAGCGCCGCGCTCGTACAGTCGGTGCTTGAAATAGTGGTAGGGCACGCACTGATAGGTGGCCCAAAGTGCCCGCGCCTCCCGCCATTGCTGGCGCAGTGGCTTGCGGTTGCGACAGCCGAAATACGGCCAAACCTCGGCCTTCAGGAAGCGCTGGTATCGGTTCGACATCGCCCAGGGCCTCGCGGTGAACGTCTTTCTTTCGCGGCGGCACCTTAGCACGGGGCCGGGACCTTGCTTTACCTCGGCGGACCTCGCCAGTATCATGGCGCCCCGCTTGGGAAAGGCGGCCGCGGTAATTCAAGTTATTGATTGCCCGTTATTTTTAGACGAATTCGGAGAGATGGCCGAGTGGTCGAAGGCGCACCCCTGCTAAGGGTGTAAGGGTCAAAAGCCCTTCGAGGGTTCGAATCCCTCTCTCTCCGCCAATTTCCCCTCTCACACCGTTTCAGACAGTCTCGAAAATGAGCTAAAACCCTGCAAAAACAGGAATTTTAGTTTCTCACGTCGTCTCATCGGGCGTTTTACTGGCTCTCGATTCTGTTGGTATATTTGTTGGTACCTGCTCCGGATGGGCCCGAGATACCAACAAATGCTCACAGATACACAGATTCGCAGGGCAAAAGCCGGGGATCGGCCTCGGAAGCTGTCCGACAGTGGCGGGTTGTACCTGCACGTTGCGCCGAACGGCGGCCGTTACTGGCGCTACAGCTATCGCTATCTCGGCAAACAGAAGACCCTGGCGCTCGGGATCTATCCGGATGTGACCCTCGCCGAGGCCCGGGATCGCCACATCATCGCGAGGCAGTCGCTTGCGAAGGGCGTTGATCCATCCGCGAAGAAGCAACAATCCGACAAGACTTTCGAGGCGGTGGCGCGCGAGTGGCACACGCACTGGCTGTCCAGTGGGCGGCACGAACGACATGCCTACTACGTGCTCCGGCGCCTGGAGGCC
>JAFEDW010000262.1 GCA_018241455.1 Pseudomonadota bacterium
CTCGCCGATCGCGATGGCATCGTGCTGATGCGCACCGCCGCGGTCGCTCGACCGGCGGCGCCGCCGACGGTGTCGGTGCAGTAGGCGCCGGGTCCGCCAGCTGGCGGTGAGCCGATGCGGCTGGGCCGCCGTCAGCCGATTTCGAGCGTCGTGGTCCCGTCCCAGTCGCCCGTGACTTCGCCGTAAGCCACCAGCGTGTCGATCGGGATGCGCACGTCGTAGGCCTTGGAACGCCATCCAAGCGGCGGGTTTTCCTGTCCGCGCACCAACCGGGCCGCCAGGCCCCTGGGCCAGGTCAGCTTCAGCGTCGTGCCCTGGCAGCTCGCCTCCGCGCTGTGCATACCGAGCGTGACCACGCAGTGCTCGGAGAAGTGCCAGAAGATCTCGATCAGGTGCGGGCCGCGCGAGCGCAGCTCGTCATGCACCAACACGACCCCGCGCGCCCGTTCGTAGTTCACCCGGCGCGCTACGCGCGCTGCGTCGGGCAGGCGGGCGTAGCCATCGTGCGCGGCGCTCAGGCGGTCGCCGGCCGCATCGCTTTGATAGTCCACTTCGCTGACCCGCGCGCGCCTGCCCCACAGGAAGGAACCGGTCTGGACGGATTGATCCACACCGTCCACGCGCAGCGTGTTGTGCGCCGCCGTGCCGCGGAAGTACTCCCGCCATTCGCGCTGCGTGTGGTACGCGTAGGTGCCCGAATCCACCAGCAGCTCGTGGCCTGACTTCGACAACGTGAACGACAGGGCATCGGCGTGCCCGTGCGCCGCCAGCGACAGGTAGCCGAGTGGTCCGGCGTCGGCCACGATGCGCAGCTCGTCCATTGAATCGAGGCGGTCGCCGAGCACGTAATAGCCGCCGTCCGGAAATGTCCGGCGCGCCGGTTGCGTGTCCGGCTCGTAGGCCCGGCCCGCGTAGCACGCCACGGGCGCGTCGCCCAGCAGCCAGCGCGCCTTGTCGTCGGGTGGCCCGGATTTGGCGAGGAAATCGCGCCGCTCGAACAGCAGGCCGCAAGTGGCGAGGAGCGATCGGTAGGCGTTGCAGTCCTGCGTGGGATAAAAGCGCACCAGCACGGCATCATCCGCATCGCCAAACGCCGGCACCTGCCCGGTCACGTTCATGATGCTGGCGATGAATTCCACCATCCGCTCGAGCCGCTGCCAGTAAGGAGCGCCGAAATCGCGGCCGTTGGCGCGTGCGAACAGCCCGGTGATCAGCATCATGTCCGTGACCAGATGGTGGTACCAGCTCGCTTGCTCGCGATTGACGCCATCCGCGAAGGTCTGCACCAGGCACTGCGCCTCGAACTGCCGGTGCGCCTTGCTGATCCAGCGTTCGCTCTCGGGCCAGCACGGCCAGGTCAGGGCGCCGATCAGCAGTCCGGCCAGTTCGCCGAGCAGGTGATTGTTCGCCGAGGAGTAGTACGAGCGGTGGCCGTCGATGAAATGGCAGTGCTGGTAGACCGAGCGGCGCCAGCGGGCGATGAACCCAGCTCGCTGCGGGTCGGAAAAGATCGGCGAGCCCTGCAGCAGCTGTCAGGCGACGGCCCAGTTCATCAGCCGGATGCCGTGCTCGAGGCTGCTGGTCCAGTTGGGCCCGAGCGGATAGGGGTTCTCCCCGAGCCAGGATTCGAGCAGCGTGCAACAGGCGTCCGCATAGCGCGCCTGGCGGCTGACGTGCCAGGCCTGGGCCAGCGTCACCAGCTCGAGGTGGCGGTTCTGCTCCCACAGGTACTTGATGTCTCCCACCAGGTCGTTGTTGCGGTAATCGAGCGTCTTGCCGAACGTGAGCGGAGCGACGACGCCGGTGCGCGGGTCGCGGTTCCATCGCGGCGGGAATCCGACCGCGGCGGGACGCAGCGCGAACAGGTCGAACTGGCCGGCCAGCACGCGTTCGGCAGCCGCCACGTAGGTCGGCGCGTCGAACTGCGTGGGGAGCGATGCCACCCATGCGCGTCCGCCCGCATTGGATGCGGGTGGCGCACCGGCCAGCCCGATGCCATGGCGTTCCAGGCCCGCCCGCACCACGCGCCGCGCGCGGAACTGCAGCTCGGCGGCGCTCATCGCGGCCATGCGCCTGAAGTACCAACCCAGCTTCATGGCGACACACCGTATTCGCGATGCCAGATCTCCAGCGTCAGCAGCGCCCACAACAGCTTTTCGTGATTCTGCCGGCCGTCGAGGTGTTCGCTGATGTACCGGTCGAGCACCTGTGGGCGGAAGTATCCGCGCGTGCGCGAGTCGCTGCCCGCGAGGTGCGCGAGCAGGTAATCGCGCATCGAAGTGCGGAACCACTGGTTCACGGGGACATGGAAGCCGACCTTCGGGCGATTCAGCGTGCGCTCCGGCAGCAGCTGGCGCATGGCGATGCGCAGGATCCGCTTGGTGGTGAGGCCGCGCACGCGCCACTCGTCGGGCAGCGCGGATACGTAGGCGGCCAGTTCGTGATCCATGAACGGCATGCGCGCCTCGAGCGAGGCCGCCATGGTCATGCGATCGCCGCGCTGCAGCAGGTTGTCGGGCAACCAGCTGGTCTGGTCGAAGTACAGGATATCGCGCAGCGCGCTGTTGCCCTTGGGCGCGCGGAACTGTGGTTGCCAGGGTTTGAAGCCGGCTTCGGGCAGCACGCACAGCTCGCGCAGTTCGGCCGCCGTCAGCGCCCCGAACCAGCGCACCATGCGTTCGGCGCGGTTGTCGAGCGCCAGGTTGGCCAGCAGCGTCTTGACGCGCTTGAACGCAAAGGGCAGGCGGCGCGCGGCGGTCTCCGCCAGTTCGCGCCGCGCCCAGCCTGGCAAGACTCGAAAGATTGCCGCGTAGCGCTCGTACACATGCTTCGGATACCCACCGAGGAATTCATCCGAGCCCTCGCCGGTCAGCACCATCTTGACGAACTTGCGCGCCTCGACCGCCAGCATATAGATGGGTATGTCGGACGGCTCCGCCACGGGCGCATCGTGGAACCGCACCAGCGTGGGCAGGTGCTGCATCAGATCGCGCTGCGACACGACCAGTTCATGGTGGTCGGTCTTGAAGAGGTCGGCGATGATCTTCGCGTAGGCCAATTCGCTATAGGCCGTTTCACCGAATCCGACCGAAAAGGTCTTGATGGGCAGGCTCGAGTGCCTGGCCATGAGCGCCACGACCGCCGAGGAATCGATCCCGCCCGAGAGGAACGCGCCGAACGGCACATCCGAGATCATGCGGATGCGGACCGATTCGTCCAGCTCGCGCAGGAACCCGCCGACCGGGTCGGC
>JAFEDW010000263.1 GCA_018241455.1 Pseudomonadota bacterium
CGGGCACGATCGATGGCAAGCCCGCGCGCACATGCAAGGATTACAAAGTCACGTTCAGAGCGAAGGAAGCGCAGTAGCCGCGCTCGTCAACGTAGTCGGTTTTCATTAACACGGTCTGCAGGCCGGATTAGCTAAGAGGATTAAACATGGATACCCCCGTCGCCGCCGCCCCTGAACAGCAGGTCTATGGTCTGATCCCGCTGTGGGTCAACGGCAATATCGTCACGCGCGCCACGCTGATCATCCTGGTGATCATGTCGCTCGGTTCCTGGTTCATCATCTTCACGAAGGTGTGGGACCAGCGCGCCATGAAGAAGTCGGCCAAGCTCGTCGAGAAGAGCTTCTGGACGGCTGATTCGATCAAGGAAGGGGTAGACCGGCTGCCGAAGGGCAACGACTTCCGCTTCATCGCGGAAGACGGCCTGCGCGCCGCCTCGCACCACGAGGGTCGCCTGACCGACCGCATCGATCTGCACGAGTGGATCACGATGGCGCTGCAGCGCGCGAGCGGCGAGGTGAACGGCAACCTGACCAACGGCCTGTCGTTCCTCGCAACCGTCGGCTCGACCGCCCCGTTCGTCGGACTGTTCGGCACGGTCATGGGCATTCTCAACGCGCTGATCGCGATCGGTGTCGCCGGCCAGGCGAGCATCGACAAGGTGGCCGGCCCCGTCGGCGAGGCGCTGATCATGACCGCCATCGGCCTGTTCGTCGCGGTACCCGCGGTGCTCGGTTACAACTGGCTGCTGCGCCGTAACAAGGGCCTGCAGGATGCCATCAGCAACTTCTCCGGCGACCTGCATGCCTACCTGGTGAGCGGTGCGCGCGTCGGCAACGATGCGGCTCCACGCAAGTAATCGGGGCCTCGAGCGAACCGGCCGCAAGCATTGAAGGTACCCTAAGCCATGTCAATGAGCGTGAAGCAAGACGACGGCGAAGAACACGCCGTGATGTCGGAGATCAACACGACGCCGTTGGTCGACATCATGCTGGTGCTGCTGATCATCTTCCTGATCACCATCCCGATCATCACCAAGACGGTGCCGCTGACGCTGCCGAAGGTCGCGAACATTCCGACCAAGACCAAGCCGGAAAACATCACGATCTCGGTCGACATCAACGGCGGCATCTGGTGGAACGGCCAGCTGGTGCCCGATCGCGACGCGCTGATCAAGAAGGTGGTGGTGGAAGCGGTCAAGAACCCGCAACCCGAGGTGCACATCCGTGGCGATCGGGGCGTACGCTACGAGGCGATCGGCCGCACGTTGTTCTGCATCCAGCGCGGCGGCCTGACCAAGGTCGGTTTCATCACCGAGCCCGACCGGTCGCTGGGTCGTTGAGCGCTTAAAGTCACCATCAAGTCGTAGAGAAGGCGGAGTCAGCAGTCATGTCAATGAGCGTAGGTGGGGACAAGTCCGGCGTGATGTGCGAGATCAACACGACGCCGTTGATCGACGTCATGCTGGTGCTGATCATCACGCTGATCATGTCGCTGCCGATCCAGACGCACGCGGTCAAGCTCGACATGCCGCCGCCGACGAACCAGCCTCCGCCGCCGGTACTGCCGGAGGTCATCAATCTCGACATCGACTTCGACGACACGATCTACTGGGACGGCAACGCGGTCAATATCGACCAGGTCGAGGGCTACTTCCGCACCGAGAGCAAGAAGGAAGACCAGCCCGAGATCCACCTGCGTCCCGACAAGCGTTCGCACTACGACACCACGGCCAAGGTGCTGGCAGTGGCGCAGCGCAATGGCATGACCAAGATCGGTTTCGTGAATACGACCGAGTTTGCCGAGTAATAGCAGTCAATTGCCTCAATCGGGGCCCACGGTGGGTGCTACGGGAACCAGCGGTCCGGGTCGCCCATCAAACTATCTGACAGGTTTCACTTACGGTCATATTCTGACCAGGGGTTGAGAATGAGTCGCGTCGCTTTGACTTTAGCTTTGATCCTCGGGATGGCGGTGGCCGGAGGGGTCGCGCGCGCCGAAGAGCCGCAGGTGAGCAAGGCTGTCGCCAAGAGCCTGAAGGCGGCGAACGACGCGCTGCAGGCGAAGAACTACGATGAAGTGATCGCCAAGACGCGCGAAGCGGCGGCCATCACGCCGCGCACCGCCTACGACGACTACATCATCCACTACCTGCAGATGCCGGCATTCGCCGCCAAGGGCAACTACACCGAGACCGCCACCGCCATCGAGGCGATCATCGATTCGCCCTACCTGCCGGCGGCGCTGAAGCCGCAGCTGCTGCGCACGCTGATGACGATCGACTACCAGAACAAGGACTACGACAAGGCGATCGGCTATGGCCAGCGGGCGCTGGCTGCCGGCGACCTGAACGCCGACACGCCGCTGACCATTGCCCAGGCCTACTACCTGAGCAACAAGTACAAGGAAGCGCTCGCCGGCATGGAGGCGATCGTCGCCAAGGACGAACAGGCCGGGCGCAAGCCCTCCGAAAAGAGCCTGCAACTGGTGTGGAGTTGCGCGCTCAAGCTCAAGGACGACGCCGCCGCCGCGCGCGCGGTCGAGAAGCTGATCCTGTTCTATCCGAAACCCGATTACTGGCGCAATGCGATGGCGGCGATCCTGGCCAACAAGTCCAATGACGACCGGTTGACGTTGATGACCTACCGGCTGATGTACCAGGTGGGCATCCTGACCCGCGGCAGCGATTTCACCGAGATGGCGCAGATCGCGCTCGACCAGGGCAATCCGGGCGAGGCACAGACGGTGCTCGAACAGGCCTTCGCCAAGAACCTGTACACGGACGTGCACGACAAGGAACGCAGCCAGCGCCTGCTCGACAAGATCAAGCGCAGCGCCGCCAACGATCGCGCCAGCCTGCCGAAGTCGGAGAAAGATGCCGCGGCTTCCGCCACCGGCGACGGCCTGGTGCAGGTCGGCGCCGCGTACCTCGGCTTTGGCCAGCCCGACAAGGCGCTCGCCGCGATCAGCGCGGGCATCGCCAAGGGCAACCTGAAGTTCGCCGATGAGTCCTACATGCTGCTGGGCATTGCCTACCAGCGCAACAAGAACACGGCCGAGGCCGTGAAGGCCTTCAATCGCGCCACCAACGACCCGAAGTACGCGCGCATCGCGAAACTCTGGGCGCTCGAAGCGCGTTCCTGAGGCATACAAGCATGACCATCAAGGCCGGCGATCGCATGCCCGCTGGCAAGTTCAAGCGCATGGGCAAGAGCGGCCCCGAGGAAATCACGACCG
>JAFEDW010000264.1 GCA_018241455.1 Pseudomonadota bacterium
GCGCTCGGCGCCTTCGCCGACGAGCATGACGTGGCCGGTGTGCAGCATCACCTCGCGCGCCAGCTGCGCCATGCTGCGGATGTTGTGCACACCGCCGACCGCGCCCGCGCGCCGCGAGGGCCCGTGCATGCAGCTCGCGTCGAGTTCGACGACGCCTTCCTCGTTCGGCAGGCCGCCGAGGCCGACGCTGTCGTCCAGCGGATCGTCCTCGGGACCCTTGACCACGGTAATCGCGGCCTCGAGCGTATCAGTGCCGGCGGCGAGCTGGCGGTAGCCGGCCTCGATATACGGGAAGCCGTTGCCGGCCGAGATGATGATCGGCAGCTTCGCCGCTCGCTGCGACTGTTGGGGCAATATGGCCTGCGCATCGGCCGCTGACGTGCGCGATGCGCGGGCCAGCGAGCCCAGGGCAACGCTTGCAAGGAATTCGCGCCTCGAGACCATGTGAGCTCCCCCGGGGTGATAGGCCGAAGGCGCATGTTATCGCCCGTGGCACTGAGGTTGCTCCAGTTTCCGAGTGGCGCGGGAACGGGGCGCCGCCTTCGACTGCGCCTGCAGGATGCCTTTGACGGCCGCCACCAGGCCGATCAAGTGGAAGCGGAACACGCCCTTGAAGACCGGGCAGATGTCCTCGTGCGGCGCGATGTGGCAGGTAAGCGCCGGCACGGACCAAGTGCTGGCGGCCAGCACTACGCCGGCAACCGCATCGGGGTCGGCGGCCTGCCCGTAGCCGGGCGGCATATGCGCAGCCATCGCCTGCTCCATCCTGCCGAGCTGCGCAGCAGGTCCCGATCGCGCACCGAGATGTGCCAAGTCTGCGACAAAAGTCCCGGGCGGTGGAATAATTCCGCGGCTGAACGCACGTCAACGCACGCGCCTTGCGAGCGCGCCGGACCGTGCGCGCATCGCGTGGGCGTAGTTACGCTGCCGGGAAACCCAGGGATCCAAAGAAGGAGAATTCGCGGATGAGCAGAATCAATGGTGGCTGGCTTGCCCGGGCCCTGGCCTGTGGTGTGATCCTTGGTGCGCCCGCCGCGCTGGCATTGGCGCAGTCGCCGGAAATGAAATCCGCCGCCGTGGCGCCGGCCGAACTGCTGTTCAAATCGGGCGCGGTCTACACCGTCGACGGCGCCCGCTCCTGGGCGCAGGCCGTCGGCGTGCGCGCGGGGAAGATCGTGTACGTCGGTACGGACCAGGGAGCCGACGCCTACATCGGGCCAGCCACGCGGGTCATCGACCTCAAGGGCAGGATGCTCATGCCGGCATTCCAGGATGTGCATATCCACCCGATCAGCGCCGGCCTCCAGGCCAACTCCTGCGACCTGACCGGACTGACCACCGCGGCTGAATACGCGGCGGCGATCCGGAAGTATGCGCGCGCGCATCCGGGCAACGGCTGGATCACCGGCGGAGGCTGGCTGATGTCGGCCTTCGGTCCGGGTGGACGGGCGCGCCGCGAGTTGATCGACGCGGTGGTGCCGGATCGCCCGGTGCTGCTGTGGAGTTCCGACGGCCACACGAATTGGGCCAACACGAAAGCCCTGCAGCTGGCCGGCATCACGCGCGACACGCCGGATCCGCGCGATGGCCGGATCGACCGCGACCCGCGTACCGGTGAGGTGATCGGCAGCCTGCAGGAAGGGGCCGGCGACATCGTGGCCGCGATCGTGCCGCCGCCGACGGCCGCGGAACGCGAGGCCGCACTCACTTATGCGCTGAAGCTCCTCAACGGCTATGGCATCACCGCCATGCAGGATGCGCAGGTCTTCGAGGACGACCTGAAGACCTACCGCGCGCTCGAGCGCCGCGGCGAGCTGACGATGCGGGTGGTCGCCGCCATCTGGTGGGAGCACATGCAGGGCCTGGAGCAGATCGATCGCATCAAGCGGCTGCGCAGCGAGTACGCCTCGGCGCTGGTCGATCCGGGCACCGTCAAGATCATGCAGGACGGGGTGCTGGAGAACTACACCGGCGTGCTGCTGCAGCCATACCTCAAGAAGCCCGGCAACGTGCGCGGCATCCCGATGGTCGAGCCGGAACTGCTCAAGGAAGCCGTCACGCGGCTCGACGCGGCGGGCTTCCAGGTGCATTTCCATGCGATCGGCGACGGCGCCGTGCGCGAAGCGCTCGATGCCATCGAGGCCGCCCGGCGTCACAACGGGGATCGCGGGCTCCGCGATCACATCGCGCACCTGGAACTGGTCGATCCGGCGGATGTGCCGCGCTTCCGCGAACTCGGTGTCATCGCCAACTTCCAGCCGCTGTGGGCGTACGCGGACCCGTACATCACGCAACTGACCATCCCGTTCCTGGGCCCCGAGCGCTCCGCGCGGCTGTATCCGATCGGCAGCCTTTACCGCAGCGGCGCCGTCATTGCGTTCGGCAGCGACTGGTCGGTCTCGAGCCCGAATCCGCTGGAGGAGATCCAGGTCGCGGTCACGCGCATGGGGCCGGGAGGAGAGACGCATACGCCGTTCCTGCCGGGCGAGCGCATCGGTCTTCCGGAGGCGCTGGCCGCCTTCACGATCAACGCCGCCTACACCAATCGCCTCGAGAAGACGACCGGCTCGATCGAAGTCGGCAAATATGCCGACCTCATCGTCCTCGATCACAATCTGTTCGCGATGCCGGCCGCCGAGATCGACAAATCCAGGGTGCTGCTGACGCTGTTCGAGGGGCGTCCGGTGCACGGCGATCTGGGAGAACTGTGAATCGACCAAAGCGTGCGTTCGCTGCATCTCAGCCGTAGCCGGCGGGCGGCAGCAGGCTCGTCGCGAGCATGACGCAGTTGATGTCCAGGTGATCGCGCCAGCTTGCGACGGATTGATTCCGCGCACTTTGCCAGAAAGTCGTGATTCCTTCGGCCAGCGGCAGCGCGCCGGCGAGTTTCGCGATTTCGCTGGCCGTCGCGTCGCCGGATCGCGCGACGGCGCCGTGCTGATGCAGTGCCCAGACAGCGTATAGACCAATGGCGAGGCCCAGTTCGCGGAACGCCAGGCGATACTCGGCCGGTCCCTGCAAGGAGTATGCGTTCGCGAAGCGGGCGAGGCCGATCCGCGCATCGGCGAACAGTGCAGCCGGGGAAACAGCGCCCAGCTTTGCGCCGCGGGCCTGCAGCGTGGCGATGCGGCAGGCATCGACGAGCAGGCCGCCGATCCCGAGGGGATCGTCGGTGACCCAGTCGCGCCCGGCGCACATCGCGGCGGCCTCGGCGATCT
>JAFEDW010000265.1 GCA_018241455.1 Pseudomonadota bacterium
CATGCGGCCCATGGTGGGCTTCGGTAAGCCGGATGACATCCGGCTCGGCACGGACTTTGCGGGTACGGTCGAGGCCGTCGGCAGGAACGTCACGCGCTTCAAGGTCGGCGACGCGGTGTTCGGTGGCGCGGACGGCGCGTTCGCCGAATACGCCGAGGTGCGCGAAAACGGCGGGATCGCGCTCAAACCCGCCAACGTGACGTTCGCGCAGGCCGCGTCGGTGCCGGTGGCGGCGATCACCGCGCTGCAAGCCCTGCGGGATGAAGGCAAGCTCAAGTCCGGCCAGAAGGTACTCATCAACGGCGCCTCCGGCGGCGTGGGGACGTTCGCCGTGCAGATCGCGAAGGCGATGGGCGCCGAGGTCACGGGCGTCTGCAGCACGCGCAATGTCGCAATGGTGCAGTCGATCGGCGCCACGCACGTCATCGACTACACGCGAGACGACTTCACCAAAGCCGAGGCGCGCTACGATCTCATTCTCGATACGGTCGGCAATCATTCATTGTCGGAGCTGCGGCATGTGCTGGGCCCCGAGGGCGCCGCCGTCCTGATCGGCGGTACGGGCGGGGGCAACTGGCTGGGGCCAATGAGCCGATCCGTCGTGGCGATGGTCGAAGCGCCGTTCCATCGCAACAGGATGGGCTTCATGCTAGCGAAGCTGACGGGTGATGACATGACCAAGCTCGCGCAGCTCATGCAGGAGGGCAGGCTCACGCCGGTGATCGATCGAACGTACAAGCTCGCGGAAACGTCTGAGGCCATCCGCTACGTCGAGGCAGGGCACGCACGCGGCAAGGTGATCATCGAGGTGGAGTGAGCAGCGGAGCAAAGCGAGCGCCAGGCCATCGAGGCGTCAGGGCTGTGGCCTGGGGGTCGTCGCGATACTCGGCGGCAGCTCGGGCAGAGTAATCGACGGTTGCCGCCCGGTGAGCGAACCGAGGAAAGCGGCCAACTTGCCTACCTCGTCCTCGGTGAGCTGGCTGCCCAATTGCACGGTGCCCATCACGTCAATCGCCTCGCGTAAATCCCACACCTGACCGGTGTGGAAGTACGGTGGCGTGAGGACGATGTTGCGCAGCGTCGGCACTTTGTACACGTAGGCGTCGTTGGCGGACTTGGTCAGCGCAAAGCGACCCTTGTCGCCTCGGGGCAGCAGCCGGGCGTTCGGCTTTTCCACGACACCGAAGGGCGCATACATGCCGCCGCCGATGTTGATGCCGTTGTGGCAGCCGGCGCAGCCCTTGTCGATGAAGAGTTTCAACCCCGCCTTTTCCGCAGCGGACAAGGCATTGACATCACCGCCCAGGTAGCGATCGAACGGCGCGTCCGGCGTCAGCAACGTGGCCTCGAAGACGGCGATGGCCTTCTCGACATTCTCGAGCGTGATCGGATCGGCCTGGCCCGGAAATGCGGCGGCGAACGCCGGCTGGTATCCCGGGATGCCCTTGAGCTGCTCAACCACGTGCCCCTGCGGCGAGGCCATCTCGACCGGATTCACCAGCGGACCCCCGGCTTGCTGCTGGAGATCGGCCGCGCGTCCATCCCAGAACTGCGCGGTATTGAAAACCGCATTGAGCACGGTGGGCGAGTTGCGCCCGCCTTTCTGCGACCGGTGCCCCAGCGAAGTCGACGCAATGTCCGTGCCGCCGAGACCGATGTTGTGGCAGTTCGCGCAACTGATCGCGTGACTGGCCGACAGGCGCGGCTCGAAGTAGAGCATCTTGCCCAGGGACACTTTTTCCGGGCTCGCGTCGTTGCCCGGCAACGCTGGCGGTGTGGTCGGGATCGGCTTGAAGAGTCCTTGTGCCTGCGACAGCAAAGGATCGGGCATCGCGGCGCTCGCCTGCCCAGCGGCGCTCTTCGGCGGTCCGGCGGGTTGGTGGCAGCCGATCAGCACTGTGGTAACGACAATGGATACGCCAAGAGCAACTCGACGTGACGACTGGTTTTCCATGGAATTCTCCGCTGAACACGATAAACCCTGCGCCAACTATCCGGCTGCGGCAATACGTAATCGCCACATGAGTATTTCCGAAGCTGCGGGTGCGCGGATGATCGAGCAACGCGTTTTCCACGATGGCGCTCAAACAACTGCACGAGCAGACTCATTTCAAATAGGAGGTGCGCCCATGAAATCGACCACGACACTGACAACCATGGCGGCCATCGCGTTCGCCACGACACTCGCGGCTCAAGGCGCCGCGCCGGGAGGCGGCACCGGTGGGCCATCGACGGGCGGTGGAGGCGCCGGTACCCGCGCCGGGCAGTCGATGCAAATGCCGCGGGCGGGCGACCGGGATCGCAAGCATGACTGGGACCGCAGGCGCGATCAGGACCGTGACCGCATCTATGCCTCGGATCTGATGACCGCGGAAGAGCGGACCCAGCACTGGGACAAACTCCGCTCAATGAAGACCGAGGAGGAGCGCATCCAGTACAGACTGGAGCAGCAGAAGATCATGCAGCAACGTGCCAAAGACCGGGGCCTGAAGGCGCCGGCGCCGTTGTCGCGGGCGCGTATAGCCGAGCAGGAGCGGGACCGCCAGCAGGAACGCCGAAGCGTCTATGGCTACGAGCTCATGTCGCAGGCCGAACTTGAGCAGCACCGAGAACGCCTGCGCGAGGCCAAGACCGCGCAGGAGCGCGAATCCATCCGGGCCGAGCATCATGCGCAGATGGAAGCAAGGGCCCGCGAACAGGGTGTGACGCTTGCGCCGCAGGCTGGAAAACCGAAGTAGGCGCCATCCATCGCGCGGCAAGGCGATCGCGGAGGTGGAGTGAGCAGCTGGCCCCAGGCCGCGAGCCACTTCTGCGGGCGCGCCGCCATGTCCGTCGCTTTACACCGCGCTGTTGAGTGCGGCCAGCCCGGCCACGACGAAGACGAGGCCTATTGCGTGTGCTGCCGGGGAGCCGGTCGGCGCGAGCCGCTCGATCGTGATCGCCAACGTGACGGCCGCCATCGCGCGCAGATCCATCACACCCGTTGCCAGTAGCACGGTCGTGAGACCAGCGCAGCAAGAGCTGCAACGCAGGCCGAGGCGCAGCCCCGCGTAGACGGCGGCCGCGGCACGTGCACGATCGCGCGGCTGACTGCCGCCGCCGAGGCAATGGCGGCAGCACGCGAGCTGGCGCGCCTTCCAGCGCGTGAATTGCAGCGCTCCGGCGAGCAGCGTGGCCACTCCGGTCGCGACCGGCGCGGCGCGCGCGATCGCCGGCGA
>JAFEDW010000266.1 GCA_018241455.1 Pseudomonadota bacterium
AATGCGAAGGAGTGGCTCGGCGGCGCGATCATGGGCGTGTTGCTGATCAGCGGGGGTTACGGGTTCATGGCAGTGGCCGAGAGCCATGTCGGATCAGGACTCGTCGTCGCGTTCACCGCGATCGTCCCGACGATGGTCGTGCTCGGTGAATGGCCGTACGGCGTGCGTCCTGATCGACGGCAAGCGGCCGGCGTCGTGTTCGGACTGGTCGGCATCGTCATGATGATGCGCGGCGAGGCCTTCAGCGCCTCGCTCGGTGGATTGCTGGCCGTCATCACCTCGTGCACGACCTGGACCGTGGGCAGCGTGTGGTCGGTGCACGGACTGCCCGGTGGAGCGAAGCTGCGCACCGCGCCCGGATTCATGGGACATGCGAGCCAGATGCTGGTCGGCGGCGCCGTGTTGTTGCTGGCCGCGGCGCTGATCGGCGAACGGCCGGGCTGGCCGCCGACGGCCATGTCAATGGCCTGCTGGTTCTACGTCATGGTCGCGGGATCGTTGCTCAGCTACACCGCGTACCTCGTGCTGCTCGAGCGCACGACGCCGGCGCTCGCGACCAGCTACACGTATGTGAACCCGGTGGTCGCGCTGCTGCTCGGCGTGACGCTCGGCGAGGAACTCGTGACCGGCTTCGAGTGGCTCGCGGTCGCGATCGTGCTGTGCGGCGTGATCCTGCTGATGTGGCCGAGCCGCAAGGCGGCGTGACAGGTACGGCGCCGCTGCGCCGCGCGTTCAGCCGAGGCGATCGAGCAGGCGGAAATACTGGATCAGTCCGCCGGCATAGAGCCGATGCAGGTTGTGCAGTGGCAGCCGCCGCAACGGCGTGACTTCGAACGGATGCGTGCCGGGCCGGCCGAGCAGCTGTTCGCCGATCGCCGTGCCCAGCGCGGAGGCGAGTGCCACGCCGCGGCCGTTGCAGCCGAGCACGCACCACAGGCCGGGGCGCGGTTGATGCACGTGCGGCAGGAAATCGCGCGTCAGGGCCACCTGCCCCGCCCAGCGATATTCCACCGGCACATCGCGCAGCTGCGGAAAGAGGCGATGCATGGCGCTCACCAGCCCGTCGTAGTCGGACCTGCGCGCCGCGCGGAATGGCCCGCGGCCGCCGATCATGAAGCGCCCCTGTGGGCCGATGCGGAAATAGTTCATGACGCGCCGGCTGTCGGACACGGCCTGGCCCTGCGGCAGGATCTGTGCGCGCAACTCCGGCGCGAGCGGTGCGCTCGCGATCTGCAGGCTCGTGGCCGGCAGGATGCTCTGGCGCAGGCCTGGGTACAGGTCGTCACTGTAGGCGTTGGTGCAGATCAGCACCTGGCCGGCGGTCACGACCGGCCCGTGCGCGAGCCGCAATTGCCACGCCGGCGCCTGCCCTTGCAGGCCCACCACGGGCGATTGCGTATGCAGATGCACGCCGGCAGCGAGTGCCGCGCGTGCCAGGCCGTACAGGTAGTTCAGCGGATGCAGCGTGCCGGCATCGCGGTTGAGCCAACCACCGGCATAGGCGCCCGCGCGCACGCCGAGCAGCTGCTGCAGCTCGCGCGCGTCGAGCAGCGTGGCATTGCCGCCGCGCTCGTTGATCTCGTTCACGCGCGCGCGTTGCTGCAGCCACGCGGCATGCGAGGCGGCAGCCTGGATCCAGCCGTTGCGCACCGCGCCGCATTCGATGCCGTGGCGCGCGACCAGCTCGAACACGGCATCGGCGCTGCGCAGGACGAAACGGTTGACCGCCCCGCCGCGCTCGCGCCCGAGCTGCGCCTCGATCTCGGCCGGACTGCGCTTCAGGCCCGGGATGACCTGCCCGCCGTTCAAGCCGCTCGCGCCCTGCCCTAGTTCGCCGCGCTCGAGCACCGCGACACGCGCGCCGCCCGCAGCCAGCGCCAGCGCGGCCGTCGTGCCCAGGTAGCCGGCGCCGACCACAGCGACGTCGACGCGCAGCGGGCCGGGCAATGCGCCGGTCTTTGGCGCGGCGCCGGCCTGATTCGTCCAGACCGAAGCTGCGATCATTGCGGCTTGCCCGTCGCGCGCATCCATCAAGGCATGCTTGCAGAAAAACGCATATCTGTAAACGTGTCTATGCTATCGTTTATCGATGCAACCTGGAGCACGCATGGACACCGTCACCGCCGCCCGCCGCTCGCCGCTGTTCAACCACTCGCTCGAAAAAGGCATTGCGATATTGCAGTCCTTCGGCGCCGAGCACCGCACGATGACGCTGGCGGAGCTGGCCGACGCCGCGCAGATCAGCCGCGCCTCGGCCCAGCGCAGCGTGCACACGCTGCAGGCCATGGGACTGATCCACAAGCAACCCAGCACGCGCCGCTTCCAGCTGACGACGAAAGTCATGACGGTCGGCTGCAACTACCTCGAGGCCGATGCGCTGATCGATGCCGCAAATCCCTTCCTCGCCAAGCTCAGCAGCAGCTGCAACGAGACCACCAACCTGACCGAACCCGACGGCCTCGAGATGGTCTACGTGGCGCGTTTCCCGAGCCACAAGCAGATTCCGATCCACGTGCCGATCGGCCGGCACATGCCGATGTACTGCACCTCGGCCGGTCGCGCGTACCTGTCGGGCCTGCCCGATGCGGAAGTGCGCGCGATCCTGAAGGGCTCCGACCGCCGCCAGCATACCCCGCACACCTGCACGGAGGTCGGCAAGCTGCAGCAAATGATCCGCCAGGCCCGCGGCCGCGGCTTCGCCTTCAATAACCAGGAATACTACCTCGGTGACGTCAACGTGGCCGCGCCGGTGTTGAACAGCCGCGGCCGGGCCATCGCCGCGATCCACGTTTCGGCGCCGACCAGCCGCTGGCAACTCGCCGAGGCGATGCAGCGGCTGGGACCCATGGTCATCGACTGCGCGCGCGCCATCTCCAATGCCGCGCGGGCGCTCGACTGACGCCAGCGCGCGCGGCACCCCGCCCCGCGTCCGCCCGTGCCGGGGCCGATTGACGGCCCCGGCACCCGGGCATAGACTTCATTCAGAATCGATTTGTGATATTCGATAATCGATATATCGGCCGGGCCCGCGGAAGCTGCGGCGGGCGCATCGAGGCCGCATGCCATACAGGGGGTCCGGACATGCGCACATCATCCAGGCTGGCTTTGATCGCCGGCGCGATCGCGGGCGTTACCGTGTCGTGGGCGGCATCCGCGGACGAGGCACTCGAGGAGGTCGTGGTCACCGCGCAGCGA
>JAFEDW010000267.1 GCA_018241455.1 Pseudomonadota bacterium
GCGCTGCGCCACTGCTCCTGCAGCTGCGCGCCCTCGGCGCGCAGTACTTCGACCAGCGCGCGCTGCGCGCGCACGGCTTCGGCCAGCCGCGCGATGAACACCTGCTGTTCGCGCAAGCCCCGCATCGGCGCTCCGCCACTGGCGCGCGCATGGAAGAGTTGCTGGTATTCGAGGTGGTAGCGCACCAGCTCCTGGTAGCGCTGTTCGCCCGCGGCAATGCGCCGCTCGCAATCGGCCACGCGCAGCGCGCAGCCGCGTTCGTTCTGTTCGGCCAGCTCGTGCAAGGGTCGCAGTCTCTGGGCGCGTTTCACGGTTCATTGCTCCGGGTTGGCGCCGCTTCCGCCACGGCTTGCTGCAGTTGGGCGATGCTGTCCGCCAGGCGCACGCCGTCGCCCATGTCCTGGCGCAGGTAGCCCTCGATCTGCGGCCAGCAGGCGATGGCCTCGTCGATGCGCGGGTCGGAGCCGCGCTGGTAGGCGCCGATCGAGATCAGGTCGCGGTTGTGTTCATAGAGCGCCGAGCGCTGCCGCAGGCGGCGCGCCAGCTCGGCGTGCGCCGGCGAGGCGATGTCGTGCATCACGCGGCTCACCGAGGCCTCGACGTCGATGGCGGGATAGCGTCCGCCATCAGCGATGCGGCGCGACAAGACGATGTGCCCATCGAGGATCGCGCGCGCCGCGTCGGCGATCGGATCATTGTGATCGTCGCCCTCGACCAGCACGGTATAGAACGCGGTGATCGAGCCGCCGTTGTGGACGCCGTTGCCCGCGCGCTCGACCAGCTGCGGGAGCCGCGCGAACACCGACGGCGGATAGCCCTTGGTGGCCGGCGCCTCGCCGATCGCCAGGCCGATCTCGCGCTGCGCCTGCGCGAAGCGCGTCAGCGAATCCATGATCAGCAGCACGCTGGCGCCCTGGTCGCGGAAATATTCGGCGATCGAGGTCGCGAGCCAGGCGCCGTGCAGACGCATCAGCGGCGGATGATCGGCCGGCGTCGCGACGACGACCGCGCGTGACTGCCCGCCCGGGCCGAGGATCTTCTCGATGAATTCCTTCACTTCGCGGCCGCGCTCGCCGATCAGCCCGACGACGATCACGTCGGCCTGCGTGTAGCGCGCCATCATGCCGAGCAGCACGCTCTTGCCTACTCCGCTGCCAGCGAAAAGACCGATGCGCTGACCTCGACCAACGGTCAACAGGCCATTGATCGCGCGCACGCCGACATCGAGCGGCTCGCTGATGCGCCGGCGCGCGAGCGGGTTGATCGGCGTGCCCGACAGGCGCACGCGCGCCGCGGCGGCAATCGGCCCGCGCCCATCGAGCGGCGCGCCCGCGCCGTCGACGACGCGGCCGAGCATCGCCGGGCCGACGCCGACGGTGCCGGTGCCCGGCCGCGGCAGCACGCGCGCTCCGGGCTTCAGGCCGTGGATATCGCCGGTCGGCATCAGGTAGATGTTTTCACCCGCGAACCCGACCACCTCGGCGTTGATGTGCATGTCGTCGGTGGTGACGATCTCGCAGCGATCGCCGACGGCCGCCTGGCAGCCGGTGGCCTCGAGCGTCAATCCGATCATGCGCGTCAGGCGTCCGGCCACGGGCGGCGGCGGCAAGTCGCCCAGCCGCTCGGCGCTCGCGGCGAGCGCGCTGGCCCAGCGCTGGTTGGCCGTTGCCTGCGCCGCATTCATGGCGCCGCTCCGCCGCCCGCGCTGCGTTCATCGCCGAGCACCGCGGCAATGGCGGCGCCGAGGCGCGTCTCGACCTGCGCATCGATGCTGGAATTCTCGCTGCTGATGCGGCAACCGCCGCGCGTGATCACCGGGTCCTCGACGAGTGTCCAGGCGCGCGCCGTCGCGGGTTCGACCAGCCGTTCGCGCACCAGCGCGGCGTCCTCGGGATGCAGGTGGATGCGCACGTCGCGCGCGGTGGCGGGCAGCAGCGAGACGGTCTCGCGGATCACCGCGATGATCTGTTCGGGTTGTGCGCGCAACTCGCGGCGCACGAGCTGGCGCGCGATGGCGCCGGCCAGCGTGGCGAGCTGGCGCAGCAGGGCTTCATCGAGCTCGGCCAGCGGACGCGCGAGCAGGTTCAGCAGGCCATCGAAGCGCTGCACGCGCTCGCGCAACGCCTCGCCCTGTGCCTGTTGTTCCGCCAGTGCCGCGGCGCGCCCATCGTTGCGCCCGGCCGCGAAACCCTGTTCCCAGGCCTCGCGCTCCAGTGCATCGAGGTCCTCGACGCGGCGCCGGCCCACGACCGGCCCTTCGACCTGCGGCAAGGTCCATGGCAGCACGCTCGCGGTGGCGGCCTCAGACATATTCCTCTCCGCCCTTGCCGCCGAGCTGCACCTTGCCTTCGTCGGCCATGCGGCGCGCGGTCACGAGGATCTCCTTCTGCGCGGCCTCGACTTCGCTGAGCTTGACCGGGCCCTTGGCCTCGAGGTCGTCCTTCAGCATCTGCGAGGCGCGCTCCGACATGTTCTTGAAGAACTTGGTCTTCATCTCCTCGGTGGTCGCCTTGAGCGCGATGATCAGCTTGTCGCCGGGGATCTCGCGCAGCAGTTCCTGCATGCCGCGATCGTCGATGCTGATCAGGTCGTCGAACACGAACATCAGGTCCTGCAGCTTCTGGCTGAGTTCGGCATCGGTCTTGGCGATCTCCTCGATGATGCGGCCTTCGGGCGCCACGCCGACGAGGTTGAGGATCTCCGCGGCCGCCTTCGGTCCGCCGAAACCCGAGGCCTTGCTCATCGACTTGCCCGTGAATTGCTTCTCGAGCGCTTCGTCGAGTTCATTGAGTGCGGCCGGCTGCACGCCATCCAGCGTCGCGATGCGCAGGATCACGTCGGGTTGGATGTCCTGCGGCAACGCGCCCAGCACCAGCGCGGCCTGCTCCGCTTCGAGATACGACAGCACGATCGCGATGACCTGCGGATGCTCGCCGCGCAGGATCCCCGCCACCGCCTTGGGTTCCATCCACTTGACCGCCTCGAGGCCGCGGCTGCTGCGGCCACGCAATACACGATCGATCACGCTACTGGCACGTTCGGTGCCAAGTGCCTCGTTCATGACCTTGCGCACGTATTCATCGGAGTTCACGCCGACCGAGGTCTGTTGTTCGACCTTGCTCGAGAAGCGGCCGAGCACTTGCGACACTTCCTCGCGTGATACGCCGGTCAGCTGCGCCATCGCCTGGCCGAC
>JAFEDW010000268.1 GCA_018241455.1 Pseudomonadota bacterium
GAGGCACTGGGCCGGCCCGCGGCTGTATCGCCGGCCTATCAAGCCGCGGTGACCCGCTGGCCGTCGGAACCGCTTGCGTGGTTCGCGCTGGCGAACAACCAGCTGGCGACCGGCCACGAAAGCGAGGCCGAGGCCGCGTACCGCGAGGTGCTGCGCATGCAACCCGACCACTTGCCGGCGCGCAACAATCTCGCGCTGCTGCTCGCGCACCGCGGCTGCCTCGACGAGGCCAGCGCGGTGCTCGAACCGGCGCGCGCCAGCGCAGGCAGCGGTCCGTTTGCCGCGCAGGTCGCCGACAGCTGGCGCGAAATTCAGGCGCTGCGCGCGACCAGCACCGGATGCCGGTCGCAGTAGGCCGCGAAGATTCCGCGCGGATCGTGTCGCCACGCCACGCTCGCGATGAACAGGAACACCAGCAACGCTGCAACGTAGGCCACCAGCCGCGTGCGGCGCGTGCGTGCGCGCCGCAGCGCATAGCTGCCGAGCACGATGTAGACCACCAGCAGCAGCACCTTCGTCGTCAGCCAGGCTTGCACGAACGGATACTGGTGCAGGATCGTCACCAGCATCAGCGCGGCGGTCAGCAGGCAGGTGTCGATCGTGTAGGACAGCCAGCGCACCGCCACGTGGTTCGCCCAAGCGGCGCCGGCGATCGCGGCCAGTCCGCGCGCCGCGAACAGCGTGCCGGAACAGCAGACCAGGATCACGTGCGCGATCCTGATCTGCAGGTAGAACTCGGCCATGCCGCGATATTCGCCTAGTCGGCGCGCCGGAGCCACAAGCGCAGCACGAACCACGACAACACCAGCGCGCCGATCGCGAAGATCGTGTCGCCGGGCACGCGCATCCACACCAGCAGGTGGATGATGTCGCGGCCCATGAACTCCGCGGAGCGCGCGTACCAGTAGCCGTGTTCGAGCGCCGCCTGCAGCTGCAGCACGCCGATCGGCAGCAGCGCCAGCAAGGCCATCAGCGCCAGGCCGACATTCAGCGCCCAGAAGGCGCTGCGCGGCAGTTCCGCGTTCCACGGCACCGCCGGGCGCAGGCCGCGCAGGCAGAACAGCATCAATCCGATGCCGAGCATGCCGTAGACCCCGAACAGCGCGGTATGGCCATGGAGCGGCGTGAGGTTCAGCCCCTGCATGTAGTACAGCGCCATCGGCGTGTTGATCAGGAATCCGAACAGCCCGGCGCCGACCAGGTTCCAGAACGAGACCGCCAGGAAGAACATCACCGGCCAGCGGTAGCGCTCCATCCACGGCGTCGCACGGCTGTGCGACCAGGTCTCGTGCGCTTCGAGTCCGATCAGCGCCAGTGGCACGACTTCCAGCGCGGAGAACGACGCGCCCAGCGCGAGCACCGAGGTCGGCGTGCCGGCCCAGTACAGGTGATGGAAGGTGCCGAGCACGCCGCCGGCCATGAACACGACGGTCGCGAACAGCACGTTGGCGGTGGCGGAGGCCGCGCGCACCAGGCCGAGCTTGACGAAGATGAAGCTGATCACGGCGACCGCGAACACTTCGAAGAATCCTTCGACCCACAGGTGCACGACCCACCAGCGCCAGTACTCGACCACCGACAGGTGGCTGTTCTCGCCCCACATCAAGCCGGCTCCGTACAGCAGGCCGATTGCGATCGTGGAGAGGAACATCAGTCCGACGATCGACGCCATGTCGTCCTTGCGCTTGAGCGCCGGCCACAATGCCCGGCCGACCAGCGTCAGCCAGATCAGCAGCCCCAGGAACAGGAACCACTGCCAGAAGCGGCCGATGTCGGTGTATTCCCAGCCCTGGTGGCCGAACCAGAAGTTGTACTTGAGCCCGAGCTTCTGCATGACGGCGGCCCACTGGCCCGCGAACGCGCCGACCACGATGACCAGCAGGCAGGTGAACAGCAGGTTGACGCCGAGGCGCTGGAATTTCGGCTCATGACCCGAGATCGCCGGTGCGATGTAGAGGCCGGTGGCGAGCCAGGCGGTGGCGATCCACAGCACGGCCAGCTCGGTGTGCCAGGTGCGCGTCAGTGAATACGGCAGGAACTGCGAGAGCGAGAAACCGTAGAAATCACGTTCCACCTGGTAGTGCGCGGTGATCGCACCGAGCAGGATCTGCGTCAGGAACAGCGCCAGCACGATCCAGAAATATTTCGCCGTGGCGCGCATCGATGGCGTGAGTTGCAGGCCGAGCAACGGATCCGTCGCGGGCGGCGTGACCGGCGGCTCCTTGCGGTGGTAGGCGGCGTAGTGCCAGGCCAGCAGGCCGATGCCCGCGATCATGAACAGGATGCTGAACACCGTCCACAGGAAGGTGCTCGAGGTCGGCGTGTTGCCGACCTGCGGATCGTAGGGCCAGTTGCTGGTGTAGCTCTTCGTGTCGCCGGGCCGCTCGGTCACCGCGGCCCAGGCGGTCCAGAAGAAGAATCCGGACAGCGCATGGCGATGCCCGGCGGTGTCGACGGTGCCGTCGCGCATCGCATAGGTCACGCGCAGCGATTTCTGCGCCGGCCCGTCGCCGAACAGGTCCTCGTAGTGCGCGGCCACCGTGGCAATCGCCTGGGCACGGTCGGCCGAGACTTCGATGGTGCCGTCATCGCTGCGGTACTGGTTGCGGCGCATTTCGGTGCGCAACAGCGAATCGAGGTTCGATTGTTGCGCGGCGCTCAGGTGCGCGTAGTCGGTACCGAAGGAGCGCTGAGACCAGATGTCGAGCAGCGCGGCGGCCTCGCGATGCAGCCAGTCGGCGCTCCAGTCGGGCGCCACCAGCGCGCCGTGGCCCCAGACCGTGCCGAGTTGCTGCCCGCCGATGCTCTGCCAGACGCGGCGGCCCAGCTCGATGTCGGCGCGCGTGTACAGCACCTGGCCGCTGCTGACGACCACTTTCTCGGGCATCGGCGGCGCCTTCAGATACAGGTCGCGCCCCATTGCCAGCAGTATCCCGAAGGCCACGGCCAGCAAGCACCCCAGGCCGACCCAAAGACGTCGCGTGGTATCCATACGCCCGAACTCCCACAGCATGAGCGCACAGCAACAGCGCACCCCCGCCCCACGGCGGACCCCGGGACGCTACGCCGGTACGCCAGGGGGTAACATACGTAACATCCGCAGATGCGAGGTGGCGCTTGGATGCAGTGGGCTATTCGGATGTCGCGGCGGCGGCGCAGGCGCTCGCCGGCGTGTCGGTG
>JAFEDW010000269.1 GCA_018241455.1 Pseudomonadota bacterium
CTCGGCGTGCTGCGCCTGCAGCGCGCGCATCAGGCGCTCGCGCCGCAGGGCTTCCTCGCGATCGATCTGTTCCTGCGTGCGGATCTCGACGCGCGCGAGCATCGCCGCGGCATCGTACTTCACGCGGCCGAGCATCGCGGTGAACAGCTCGAAGGCCTCGCGCTTGTATTCGTAGCGGTAGTCCTTCTGCGCGTAGCCGCGCAGGTGGATGCCCTGGCGCAGGTATTCCATTGCCGCGAGGTGGTCGCGCCAGTGCTGGTCGAGCTGGCGCAGCACGACGTCGCGCTCGACGTGGCGCATGATCGGCGCGCCGATGCGCGCCACCTTCTGCCGGTAGACGTCGAGCACGGCCTCGACCACGCGCGTGCGCAGCACGGCATCGTCCATCTGCGGATCGGCGGCCAGCCATCCGGCCACGTCGACGCTGGCGCCAAAATCGCGTTGCAGCGCCTCGTTGAGCGCACTCAGGTCCCAGGCGCTCTGCGCACTGCCGACCGGCAGGTGTGCATCGAGCAGCCCGCGCACCGATTCCTCGTACATGCCCAGCACCGCGTCGCCCAGGTCCTCGGTGCCGAGGATCTCGGTGCGCTGGTGGTAGACGACCTTGCGCTGGTCGTTGGCGACGTCATCGAAAAGCAGCAGCTGCTTGCGGATGTCGAAGTTGTGCGCCTCGACCTTGCGCTGCGCCTTCTCGATCTGGCGCGAGAGCATGCCGCTCTCGATGACCTCGCCCGCCTTCATGCCGGCCATCTGCAGCCAGCGCTTGGTGCGCGCCGGGTCGCCGAAGATGCGCATCAGGTTGTCTTCCATCGACAGGTAGAAGCGGCTCGAGCCCGGATCGCCCTGGCGGCCCGAACGGCCGCGCAGCTGGTTGTCGATGCGGCGCGACTCGTGCCGCTCGGTGCCGATGATGTGCAGGCCGCCGGCGGCGATCACGGCATCGTGCCGCTGCTGCCAGGCCTGGCGCACCGCGGCGCGCGCGGATTCGTCGCCCGCGATATCGCCACTCGGCGTAAGCGTGAGCAGCTCCGATTCGAGGTTGCCGCCCAGCACGATGTCGGTGCCGCGACCGGCCATGTTGGTGGCGATCGTCACGGTGCCGGGACGGCCCGCGTTCGCGACCACGTGCGCTTCGCGCTCGTGCTGCTTGGCGTTCAGCACGTTGTGCGCGATATTCTCCTTCTGCAGGAGCCCAGCCAAGTATTCCGAAGTCTCGATCGAGGTCGTGCCGACCAGCACCGGCTGCGAGCGCGCCACGCAATCGCGGATGTCGGCGATGATCGCGTCGAACTTGTCGCCCTGCGTGAGATAGACGTGGTCAGCGCTGTCCTTGCGGATCATCGGCCGGTGCGTCGGGATCACGACCACTTCGAGCCCGTAGATCTGCAGGAATTCCGGCGCTTCGGTGTCGGCCGTGCCAGTCATGCCGGAGAGCTTCTTGTACAGGCGGAAATAATTCTGGAAGGTGATCGAGGCGACCGTCTGGTTCTCCTCGCGCACCTTGACGCCTTCCTTCGCCTCGACCGCCTGGTGCAGGCCGTCGGACCAGCACCGGCCGATCATCGTTCGGCCGGTGAATTCATCGACGATGATCACTTCGCCATTGCGCACGATGTACTCGACGTCGCGCTTGTAGATCGCGTGCGCGCGGAGCGCCGCGTTCAGGTGATGCATCAGCCGCACGTTGGCGGCGTCGTACAGGCTCTCGCCCTCGCGCAGCAGCCCGGATTCGACCATCAGCTGCTCGACGCGCTCGTGGCCGTCCTCGGTCAGGTGGATCTGCTTGGCTTTCTCGTCGACCGAAAAGTCACCGGGACCGTCTTCCTCGAGCTGGCGCTTCAGCCGCGGCACCAGCGCGTTGACGCGCTGGTACACCTCGGTGCTCTCCTCGGCCGGGCCCGAGATGATCAGCGGCGTGCGCGCCTCGTCGATCAGGATCGAGTCGACTTCGTCGACGATCGCGTAGCTGAGCTGGCGCTGCACGCGATCCTCGAGCCGGAACGCCAGGTTGTCGCGCAGGTAGTCGAAGCCGAATTCGTTGTTGGTGCCGAAGGTGATGTCGCAGGCGTAGGCCGCGCGCTTTTCCGTCGATTCCTGCTGGCTCTTGATGACGCCCACCGTCAGCCCGAGGAACTTGTAGACCGGGCCCATCCAGTCCGCGTCGCGCTGCGCGAGATATTCGTTGACGGTGACCACGTGCACGCCGTGGCCGGCGAGCGCATTGAGATAGGCCGGGAGCGTCGCGACCAGCGTCTTGCCCTCGCCGGTGCGCATCTCGGCGATCTTGCCCTCGTGCAGCGCGATGCCGCCGACCAGCTGCACGTCGAAGTGCCGCATCTTCAGCACGCGCTTGGCGGCCTCGCGCACCACCGCAAACGCCTCGGGCTGCAACGCGTCGAGGGTGGCGCCGTCCGCCAGGCGGCTGCGGAATTCATCCGTCTTGTCGCGCAGCTGCGCGTCGCTGAGCGCGCTGATCTGCGGCTCGAGGGCTGCGGATGCGCGCACCGCGCGGCTATAACTTCTCACGAGCCGCTCGTTGCGGCTCCCGAACACACGCGTCAGGGCCTTAAGCACTTAAAAATATCCTTGGAAATCAAGCCGGATGCCCCGCCGCTGCGTCCTTGGGCCTCGTGGCGGAACCGCGCATTGTACGGATAGATGGAGCGCGGAGGAATTTGTTCAAGTGCTTGCGTCAGGGTGGCTGATGTCATTATGATATCATTGTAGTATCAACCAAAAAGAGAACAGCCATGCCCAGCCAGACCGTCCGTAGCCACACTGCCGAGATCGCCGTCCGCACGATGAGCGGCTGGCCAATGCTGTGCTTCAACCTGCTGCTGCTGCTCGGCGCCCCGCTGGCCATCGTCATGACCGCGAGGAGCGATGCGACCAGCGGCGGCGTGTCGCTGATACCCGTCTACGCGTTGCTGATGCTGGTCGCGATGCTGCTGCTGTTCGGCTATTTCACGCTGCAACCCAATGAAGCACGCGTGCTGATCCTGTTCGGCGCCTACAAGGGCACGGTGCGCAACAACGGGTTCCACTGGGCCAATCCCTTCTACGCACGCCATCGCGGCTACGTGCCCGGCAAATCCGGCCGCGACGGAGCCGCGCTCGAGCGCGGCGCGCGC
>JAFEDW010000026.1 GCA_018241455.1 Pseudomonadota bacterium
CACGGCATCGACCTGGCGGCGCAGAGCGTCGGCCAGATGGTCGACCAGGTGCTGCAGGCCGGGCCGGACCAGAGCGCACTGCTGCTCGCGCCGCTGGTCACCGATCGCAAGGGCGAACACGCGCAACTGTTCAGCGACCTGGCCGGCCAGGGTTACGTGCGCGTGCGCGTCGACGGCACGGTGCACGAGCTCGATGCGGTGCCGGAGCTCGACGTGCGACGCAAGCACACCATCGAAGCGGTCGTCGATCGCGTGCGCATCAAGCCCGAGATCGCGCAACGCCTGGCCGAGTCCTTCGAGACCGCGCTCAAGCTCAGCGGCGGCACGGCGCGCATCGTGTTCACCGACGAGGGTGCGCCGGCGCCGCTGCTGTTCTCCAACCGCCACGCCTGCCCGGAATGCGGCTTCGCGGTGCCGACGCCCGAGCCGCGCATGTTCTCGTTCAACAACCCGGCCGGCGCCTGCCCGGCCTGCGACGGGCTCGGCGTGCAGGAATTCTTCGATCCGCAGCGTGTCATCTCGCAGCCGCAGCTCTCGCTCGCCGCGGGCGCGGTGCGCGGCTGGGATCGCCACAACAAGCAGTACTACCAGCTGCTGCAGGGCCTCGCGCAGCACTACCGCTTCGACATCGACACGCCGTGGACCGACCTGCCCGAGGAGGTGCGCGCGCGATTGCTGTACGGGAGCGAAGGCGCCGAGATCGAGTTCCGCTACCTCGACGCGCGCGGCAGCGCGCAGCGCAAGCGCCACGCCTTCGAGGGCATCATGCCGAACCTCGAGCGCCGCTGGCGCGAGAGCCACGCCGGCGCGGTGCACGAGGAGCTCGGGCGTTACCGCGGTACCCGCCCCTGCCCGGACTGCGGCGGCACGCGCCTCAATGCCGTGGCGCGCGCGGTGCTGATCGACGGCCGCAACATCGCGCAACTCACGAGCCTTACCGTCGGGCAGGCGCTGGCGCACTTCGGCGCGCTGCAGCTTGCCGGCTGGCGCGCCGCCGTGGCCGAACGCATCGTGCGCGAGGTGCGCGAGCGGCTGCGCTTCCTCGCCGACGTCGGGCTCGAGTACCTCGGGCTCGATCGCGCCGCCGACACGCTCTCGGGCGGCGAGACGCAGCGCATCCGCCTGGCGAGCCAGGTCGGCTCGGGGCTGACCGGCGTCATGTACATCCTCGATGAACCGTCGATCGGATTGCACCAGCGCGATCACGAGCGGCTGCTCGGCACGCTCTATCGCCTGCGTGATCTGGGCAATACCGTCATCGTCGTCGAACACGACGAGGATGCGATCCGCAGCGCCGACCATGTCGTCGACCTGGGGCCCGGCGCCGGTATCCACGGCGGCCAGGTGGTCGCGCAGGGCACGCCGGCCGAGATCGAGGCCAACCCCGCTTCGCTGACCGGCCGCTATCTCGCCGGCGTCGAGGCGATCGCCGTGCCGGCGCAGCGGCGCAAGCGCAGCGCCGTGCGCATCGGCATCGAGGGCGCCACCGGCAACAACCTGCGCGACCTCGACGTGTCGATCCCGGCGGGGCTGTTCACCTGCATCACCGGCGTGTCGGGCTCGGGCAAATCCACGCTGATCAACGACACGCTGTTCCGGCATGCCGCTGCGCACTACAACGAAGCCGGCACCGAGGGCGCGGCGCCCTGCCGCGCGATCACCGGGCTGGCGCGCTTCGAGCGCGTCATCGCGATCGACCAGAATCCGATCGGACGCACGCCGCGCTCGAATCCGGCCACCTACACCGGATTGTTCACCGTGGTGCGCGAGCTGTTCGCGCAGGTGCCGGAGGCGCGCGCGCGCGGCTACGACGCCGGCCGCTTCAGCTTCAACGTGCGCGGCGGGCGCTGCGAAGCCTGCCAGGGCGATGGCGTGCTGCGCGTCGAAATGCACTTCCTGCCCGACGTGTACGTGCCCTGCGACGTGTGCCGCGGACGTCGCTACAACCGCGAGACGCTCGAAGTGAAATACCGCGGCCTGAGCATCCACGAGGTGCTCGAGCTCACCGTCGAGGACGCCGCGGCGCTGTTCGCGAGCGTGCCGGCGGCCGCGAACCGGCTGCGCACGCTGCTCGATGTCGGCCTGCAGTACGTGCGCCTCGGCCAGAGCGCCACGACGCTGTCGGGCGGCGAGGCGCAGCGCATCAAGCTGGCGCGCGAACTGGCCAAGCGCGGCGCCGGCCGCACGCTCTACATCCTCGATGAGCCCACGACCGGATTGCATTTCCACGATGTCGCACAGCTGCTCGGCGTGCTGCAGCAACTGGTCGACGCCGGCAACACGATGGTGGTGATCGAGCACAACCTCGATGTGATCAAGACCGCGGACTGGGTCATCGACCTGGGTCCCGGTGGCGGCGAGCACGGTGGGCGCATCGTCGCGGAAGGCACGCCGGAAATGGTGGCCGCCAACCGCGCCTCGATTACCGGGCAGTACCTGGCGCCGCTCCTGCAACGCGGCGCGGCGCTGCCGCGCCAGGCGGCCGCGGAGTAAACTACGCTGGCGTGCCGCCCAACCGCCGCGGCACAGGAGCAGGTGGTGGCCTCAAAGATTGAAACCGTGCCCGGCCCGCAGGCGACGATCCATTTCAATGGCGCACGCTGCATCCACTCGCGGCACTGCGTACTCGACCGGCCCGACGTGTTCGTGCCGAACGTCGAAGGCGAGTGGATCCATCCGGAGCGCGCGAGCGGCGAGGAAATCGCCGCGCTGGCCGCGAACTGCCCCTCCGGCGCGATCAGCTGCACGCGCCACGACGGCAAGCCGGATGAGGCGCCACCGCTGGTCAACACGCTGCGCGTGCGCGAGAACGGACCGCTGGCCGTGCATGCACGATTGTCGCTGCCGGGCGGCGAGCGCGCGCTGCGCGCCACGCTGTGCCGCTGCGGTGCCTCGGCGAACAAGCCGTTTTGCGACGGCAGCCATGCCGCGGCGGGCTTCAGCGCCACGGGCGAACCGAAGACGAAGGAATCGAAGCCGCTCGAGGTGCGTAACGGCACCCTGTCCGTCGAGCCGCAGGCCGACGGCCCGTTGAAGCTGAGTGGTGCGCTCGAGCTGGTCAGCGGCACCGGCCGCACGATCAATCGCGTGACCGAGGCCTACCTGTGCCGCTGCGGCGCGTCGGGCAACAAGCCGTACTGCGACGGCAGCCACAAGCGCATCGGCTTCAAGGCGGGTTGACGCCGGCGCCATCCAGGCGGCCGGCGCAAGTTCAGCTGCCCGGGCGGCTGCGGCGCGCGCCGGATTCGAAATACTGGTGCAGCTCGCCGCTCTGCGCACGCTCCTGGTAGCGTCCGGCGGTGTAGGCGCTGACGACGCGGCGCCAGAAGGCCACGGCCTGCGGATTGCGCAGGTATTCCATGATGTGCCAGCGACCCGAGAAGCGGTCGAAGATCAGGCGCACCGCTTCCTGGCCGATGCCGCGCCGGCGCCACGGGCGCGCGATGAAGAACTCCGCCATCGAGTAGTCGACGGAGCCGCGGTCGGTCGCCGTCGGGCCGGTGCGCACCATCGCGAAGCCGACCGGCTGTTCTTCCTTCAGGATTGTCAGCAGGTGCGCGCTGGAATCGGCGAACCAGCTGGCCAGCTGGTCGGGCTCGCGATGGCCGATTTCGCGCAGCGCCGGGAAGAAGCCGGTGCCCAGTGGAGAGAGGTCGTTCAGGTAGTCGCGGTAGATCGATTCGATCCACACCCGATCGCCTCGGACCTGGCGCGTGTCGCGGACACTGATCGTCATGCCACGATGTTCATGCCACGAAAACACGAAAGCCCGGGCAGACCGGTTCGCGGCCTGCACGGGCTTTCATGCCAGAACCGATAGGATCAGTTCTTCGCCGGGGCCGGAGCAGCAGCCGGAGCAGCGGCCGGGGCAGCGGCGTCGGCAGCCGGAGCGGCGGCCGGAGCAGCGGCATCAGCAGCCGGAGCGGCAGGAGCGGCGGCAGGAGCAGCGGCGTCGGCAGCCGGAGCGGCGGCCGGAGCAGCGGGTTCCTGGCTGCTGCAAGCAACCAGCGCGAACGCTGCGACAGCAGCGCCAAGAGCGAGCTTAATATTCATCGATGAATCCCCAGATAATCAGAAGTTAAAGCAACGATCAAACTAGTTTGAATCGCGACATCCCGTCGCGGTCGTCGATTCTATAGCAGCCGCAGCGCAATTCAATCGGTGTCGGCCAAATAAAGGCCCCAAAAACTGCGCCCGCAGCACCGCGGGTCAGCGCTTCGCCAGCAGGTTGCGGATCTCTTCCAGCAGCACTTCCTGGCGCGGCGGCGGGGGCGGGGCGGCGGCGACCGGCGGCTTCTTGAGCCGGTTGATGGCCCGGATCGCCATGAACAGCACGAAGGCAATGATGATGAAATCGAAGATGCTCTGCAGGAAAACACCGTACTTGACCAGCACTTCCTTGCCGTTGGGCCCCGTGCCGAACGAGACCGCCAGGTCGGAGAAGTTGACGCCGCCGGTGAACTTGCTGAGCGCCGGCATGATGATGTTTTCGACCAGCGAGGAAACGATCTTCCCGAATGCCGCACCGACGATGACGCCGACCGCCATGTCGACGACATTGCCCTTCATCGCGAATTCCTTGAAATCCGACCCCATGCCCATGGCTCGCTCCTTTCGCTCTTGCAGCGTTTTCTAGAGGCTACTTGGCAGTCTTCTTCTTGGCCGTCTTTGCGGCCGTCTTGCCCGCGGCGGGTTTCTTCGCAGCGCGCGAGGATTTCCCCTCGCCCGCATTATCGTCGGATTTGGCGGCCTTTGTAGCCTTGGCCTCCTTGGCGGGCTTGGCCGCCTTGGCGGGCGCTTCGTGGCCGGCATCACCGCCCGCGCCCTTCGCCGCCTTGCCGGCCGGCTTCGCGGCCTTCTTCGGCTTGCCGGCGGCCTCATCGGCCGGTGCCTCGACCGCGACCGGAGCCGGACGGTCGACCAGCTGCATGAATGCCATGGGCGCCGAGTCACCCGGCCGCGGCACCATGCGCAGGATGCGCGTGTAGCCGCCCGGCCGTGTGCGGAAGCGCGGGCCGAGGTCGGCAAACAGCTTGGTCACGACGTCGCTGTCGCGCAGGCGCGAGTACGCCAGCCGGCGGTTGGCCTCCGAGTCGCTCTTGCCGAGCGTGATCAGCGGCTCGACCACGCGGCGCAATTCCTTGGCCTTGGGGAGCGTGGTCTGGATGGTCTCGTGCCGCAGCAGCGAGGCCGACATGTTGCGCAGCATCGCGTGCCGATGCGGGCTGTTGCGCGAAAGCTGGCGGCCGGTCAATTTATGACGCATGCAATTCTCTCAATCGTCCCGTAACGCTTGTGCTTCAGATCAGGCCGCTCTCGTCGTCGCGGCGCAGGCCCGCGGGCGGCCAGCCATCGAGCCGCATGCCGAGCATCAGGCCGTGGCTCTGCAGCACTTCCTTGATCTCGGTGAGCGACTTCTTGCCCAGGTTCGGCGTGCGCAGCAGCTCGACTTCGGTGCGCTGCACGAGGTCGCCGATGTAATGGATGTTCTCGGCCTTCAGGCAGTTCGCGCTGCGCACCGTCAGCTCGAGCTCATCGACCGGACGCAGCAGGATCGGATCGAACTGCATCTCGGTGATCTTCGCGACTGCCTCGTCTTCGCCCTGCAGGTCGACGAACACCGACAGCTGGTCCTTGAGGATGCCGCCGGCGCGGCGGATCGCCTCTTCCGGCTCGATCGTGCCGTTGGTCTCGATGTCGATGATCAGCTTGTCGAGGTCGGTGCGCTGCTCGACGCGCGCGGCTTCGACCGAGTAGGTGACGCGACGCACCGGCGAGAACGAGGCATCGAGCAGCAAGCGGCCGATCGGCCGGGTCTGCTCCTCGAACGCGACGCGCTGCACCGCCGGGCGATAGCCGCGGCCGCGCTCGATCTTCATCTGCATGTTGAGCTCGCCGGCCTTCGTGAGGTTGGCGATCACCAGCTCCGGGTTCACGACTTCGACGTCATGGTCGGTCTGGATGTCGCCGGCGGTCACCGGGCCCGGGCCCTTCTTGTGCAGGCGGAGCTCCGCCGAGCTGCGCGCGTGCATCCGCAGCGCGACCAGCTTCAGGTTCAGCAGCACGTCGACGACGTCTTCCTGCACGCCCTCGATGCTGGTGTACTCGTGCAGCACGCCGTCGATCTCGACCTCGGTGATCGCCGCACCGGGCATCGACGAGAGCAGCACGCGCCGCAGCGCGTTGCCGAGCGTGTGGCCGAAGCCGCGCTCGAACGGTTCGATGACGACGCGCGCCTGGCGCGGCGCAACCGGCTGCACCTTGACCACGCGCGGCTTGAGGAACTCGCTGACTGAGGATTGCATAGCTGTCCTGCCTTACTTCGAATACAACTCGACCACCAGGTTCTCGTTGACGTCCGGGAGCACGTCCTCGCGAGCCGGCACGGCCTTGAATACGCCGCGGAACTCCTTCTCGTTCACCTCGACCCACTCGGGCAGGCCCGCCTGGGTCGCCGAGGCCAGCGCGCCCTGGATGCGCAGCTGCTTGCGGGCGCGCTCGCGCACCTGCACGACATCGCCCGGCTTGCACTGGTAGGAAGCGATCGAGACGATGCCGCCGTTCACTTCGATGGCCTTGTGGCTCACCAGCTGGCGCGCTTCCGAGCGCGTGCCGGCGAAGCCCATGCGGTAGACGACGTTGTCGAGCCGCGATTCCAGCAGCTTCAGCAGCTGTTCGCCGGTCGCACCGGTGCGGCGCGCCGCCTGCTGGTAGTAGCCGCGGAACTGGCGTTCGAGCACGCCGTACATGCGGCGCAACTTCTGCTTCTCGCGCAGCTGCGTGCCGTAGTCGGACAGCCGCTGCCGGCGCTCGCTCTTGATGCCGCCGGGCGGCACCTGGAACTTGCACTTGCTCTCGAGCGGCTTCGCGCCGCTCTTGAGGAACAGGTCGGTGCCCTCGCGGCGGGCGAGCTTGCAGGTCGGACCGAGATATCGCGCCATATGAGTACTCTTCCTTGCGCGCGCTTAAACGCGCCGCTTCTTCGGCGGACGGCAGCCGTTGTGCGGAATCGGCGTCACGTCCTCGATGCTGGTGATCTTCAGGCCGCAGCCGTTCAGCGCGCGCACCGCGGATTCGCGCCCGGGGCCCGGGCCGCCGACGCGCACTTCGACGTTCTTGACGCCGTGCTCCTGCGCGGCGATGCCGGCCTTCTCGGCCGCCACCTGCGCCGCGAACGGCGTGCTCTTGCGCGAGCCGCGGAAGCCGCAGCCGCCCGAGGTCGCCCACGACAGCGTGTTGCCCTGGCGGTCGGTGATCGTGATGATCGTGTTGTTGAACGAGGCGTGCACGTGCGCGATCGCGTCGAGCACGTTCTTGCGCGCCTTCTTCGGCTTCTTCGCGGCGGCGGCTGCGCCGGCCGCGCCGGCGGCTGCGCCCGCGCCTGCGGCGGCAGTGGCGGCCGCGCCTTTGTCGGCGGCGCCCGCGGGTTGCTGTGTCTTCTGTTCAGCCATGAATTAGTTGCCTCGCTTAAACTTTTCCGGGCGGCGCATTGAGCTTGACCGCCTGCTTGCGCGGGCCCTTGCGCGTACGCGCGTTGGTGCGCGTGCGCTGGCCGCGCACCGGCAGGCCCTTGCGGTGGCGCATGCCACGCCAGGTGCCCAGGTCCATCAACCGCTTGATGTTCATCGACACCTCGCGGCGCAGGTCGCCCTCGAGCGGATAGCGTGACAACTGCGCACGGAGCGCGGTCACTTCCGCCTCGGTCAGGTCCTTGACCTTGGTGGTCGGATCGACGCCGGCGGCGGCGCAGGTGTCGAGCGCGCGCGACTTGCCGATGCCGAAGATGTGCGTAAGGCCGATGCCGATGTGCTTGTTCATCGGGATGTTGATGCCGGCTATGCGTGCCATGCTGCTACCTCTACCCTTGACGCTGCTTGTGGCGCGGCTCGACGCAGATCACGTAGACCACGCCGCGGCGGCGCACGATCTTGCAGTTCTTGCAGATCTTCTTCACTGACGGACGTACTTTCATCGCTCACCTGTACCCTGCGCGCCGCGGCCGGCGCCCAGCAAATTGGCTTTCTTCATCAGGCCGGGATACTGGTTGGACATCGTGTGCGCCTGCAGCTGCGCCATGAAATCCATGACCACGACCACCACGATCAACAGCGAGGTGCCGCCGAACTGGAACGGCACGCCCTGCGAGGACACCAGCACCTCGGGCAGCAGGCACACCGCCATGATGTAGGCGGCGCCCCACAGCGTCAGGCGCGTCAGCACCTTGTCGATGTAGTCGCCGGTCTGCTGGCCGGGGCGGATGCCCGGGATGAACGCGCCGGACTTCTTCAGGTTGTCGGCGGTCTCGCGCGCGTTGAACACCAGCGCGGTGTAGAAGAACGTAAAACCGAGGATCAGCGCCGCGTACAGCACCAGGTGCAGCGGCTGGCCGTAGTTCAGCGCGGCCTGGATGCGCTGGAGCACCAGGCTGAATTTCGTATCGGACCCGGTGGCGAAGAAGCTCGCCATCGTCGCCGGGAACAGCAGCAGGCTCGAGGCGAAGATCGGCGGGATCACGCCCGACATGTTGAGCTTGAACGGCAGGTGGCTGCTCTGGCCCGCGTACAGCCGGCGGCCGACCTGGCGCTTCGCGTAGTGCACCGCGATGCGCCGCTGCGCGCGCTCGACGAACACGCAGAAGCCGGTCACTCCGAGGACGATGGCCACCAGCGCGATCGCGAACACCGGCTGCATCTCGCCGTTGCTGACCGACTCGAAGGTGCGGCCGAGCGCGCCCGGGAGCCCCGCGACGATGCCCGACAGGATGATCATCGAGATGCCGTTGCCGACGCCGCGCTCGGTGATCTGCTCGCCGAGCCACATCAGGAACATCGTGCCGGTGGTCATCGTGACGGTCGCGACCAGCAGCCATTGCGGTCCGCCGTTCAACACGTACTGGCCGTTCTGCAGCGCGACCGCCGCGCCGAACGACTGGAACACCGCCAGGCCGACGGTGGCCCAGCGCGTCAGCTGCGTGGTCTTGCGCCGGCCGGCCTCGCCTTCCTTGCGGTATTCCATCAGCGTCGGCACGACCATGCCGAGCATCTGGATGATGATCGACGCGGAAATGTAGGGCATCACGCCCATCGCGAAGATCGACATGCGCTGCAGCGCGCCGCCGCTGAATGAGTTGACGACGCCGAGGATGCCGCTCGACTGGTCGGTGAAGAAGCGCAGTACCGCGGCCTGGTTGATGCCCGGCACCTGGATGAACGTGCCGATGCGGTACACGATCAACGCGCCCAGCAGGAAGCCCAAGCGCTTGCGGATATCGCCGCTGCGGCTGGCGTCGGCGAGGGTCGCCGTCGGATTGCTGAGTGCGCCGGTGGCCATCAGGCCTCGACCTTGCCGCCGGCCGCTTCGATCGCGGCACGCGCGCCCTGCGTCGCGCCGATGCCCTTGAGGTGCACGGCCTTCTTCAGTTCGCCCGACAGCACGACCTTCGCGCTCTCGGCGAACACCGGGACGATCTGCGCGGCCTTCAGCGCCGCCAGGTCGATCACGTCGGCCTTGACCAGCGCGAGCTCATGGAGCCGTACTTCGCCGCGCAGCGCCTTGATCGCCGAACGGAAGCCGACCTTCGGCATGCGCCGCTGCAGCGGCATCTGGCCGCCTTCGAAGCCGACCTTGTGGTAGCCGCCCTTGCGCGCGCGCTGGCCCTTGACGCCGCGGCCGCAGGTCTTGCCCTGGCCGGCGGACGCGCCTCGGCCCACGCGCAGCTTGGGGCGGCGTGATCCTTCGACCGGCTTGATGGTGTTCAATCGCATGTCAGATTCGCTCCACCTTCAGCATGTGCGAGGCCGCGTTGATCATGCCGCGGTTCTCCGCCGTGTCGGCCACCTGCACGCTCTGGTGACGGCGGCGCAGCCCGAGGCCGCGCACCGACGAACTGATGTGCTTGAGCTGCCCGTACAGGCTCTTGACCAACGTCACTTTCACTTTGCCGGCGCTCGCCATGTTCTCACCCGAGGATGTCTTCGAGAGTCTTGCCGCGTTTCGCGGCGATATCGTCCGGCGAGCGCACGCTCGCCAGCGCCTTGACCGTCGCGCGCACCACGTTGATCGGGTTGCGCGAGCCGTAGCTCTTCGCCAGCACGTTGCGCACGCCGGCGCACTCGAGCACCGCGCGCATGCCGCCGCCGGCGATGACGCCGGTACCGCTCGAGGCGGGCTGCATGAAGATGCGGGTCGCGCCGTGCGTGCCCTTGACCGCGTAGTGCAGCGTGTCGTTCGCGAGGCTCACGTTCACCAGGCTCTTGCGCGCATGCGCCATCGCCTTCGAGATCGCCACCGGCACTTCGCGCGCCTTGCCGAACCCGAAGCCGACGCGGCCGGCGCCGTCACCGACGACCGTCAGCGCGGTGAAGCCGAACTGCTTGCCGCCCTTGACGACCTTGGCGGTGCGGTTGACCGCGACCAGCTTTTCCATCAGGTCGTCGGCGCTCTGGTTCTTTTCGTTTCTTGCCATGTGCTGCTCTGTTTTGGCTAGATCCTAGAATTCAAGCCCGGCTTCGCGGGCGGCGTCGGCCAGCGCCTTGAGCGCGGCCAGCGCGATGAAATTGCGGTCGACCTCGAAATGCCGCCGCAACGGCGCGCGCGCATCGGAGCGCCCGAAGCCGTCAGTGCCGAGCGTCACGTAGGCGCCCTGCACCCACTGGCGGATCTGGTCGGGCACGTTGCGCACGTAGTCGGTGGCCGCAACGATCGGCGCGCGCTGTTCGGCCAGCAGCGTCTGCACGTACGGCACGCGCGGCGTTTCACCGGGGTGCAGCAGGTTCCAGCGCTCGCAGTCGAGCGCCTCGCGGCGCAGTTCGCTGAAGCTGGTGATCGAGTACACATCGGCCGGCACCTTGAACTTCTTCTCGAGGATATCGGCCGCGGCCAGCACTTCGCGCAGGATCGTGCCGCTGCCGAGCAGCGTCGCGCGCAGCTTGCCCTTGCCGCCGGTGCGCAGCCGGTAACCGCCGCGCACGATGCCCTCGGCGGCGCCCGGCGGCAGCGCCGGTTGCGCGTAATTCTCGTTCATCACCGAGATGTAGTAGAAGATTCCCTCGCCGTCGGCATACATGCGCTTCAGGCCGTCATGGATGATAACGGTCAGCTCGTAGGCGTAGGTCGGATCGTAGGCGCGGCAGTTCGGCACGGTCGTCGCAAGCAGCTGGCTGTGGCCATCCTGGTGCTGCAGGCCTTCGCCGGCGAGCGTCGTGCGGCCGGCGGTCGCGCCGAGCAGGAAACCGCGCGCGCGCATGTCGCCGGCGGCCCAGATGAAATCACCGACGCGCTGGAAACCGAACATCGAGTAGAAGATGTAGAACGGCACCATCGGCACGCCGTGATTGACGTACGAGGTCGCCGCGGCGATCCACGAGCAGGTCGAACCTGCTTCATTGATGCCCTCTTCGAGCATCTGGCCCTGCTTGTCCTCGCGGTACGACATCAGCTGGTCGGCATCGACCGGCGTGTAGAGCTGGCCGACCGAGGAGTAGATGCCGATCTGGCGGAACAGGCCCTCCATGCCGAAGGTACGCGCCTCGTCCGGGACGATCGGCACGATGTGCCTGCCGATGGCCTTGTCCTTCAGCAGCACGCCGAGGATGCGCACGAACGCCATCGTCGTGGAGATCTCGCGATCGCCGGTGCCGTCGAGCACCGACTGGAACGCGGCCAGTTCCGGCACCGCCAGCCTGGTCGCGCCTGTCTTGCGTTGCGGCAGGAAGCCGCCGAGCGCGGCGCGGCGTTCGAGCAGGTATTTCATCTCCTCGCTGTCAGCGGCCGGCTTGCGGAACGGGAGCTTGGCGATATCGGCGTCGCTGACCGGAATGTTGAAGCGATCGCGCAGCTCGCGCAGCGAGTCGTCGTCGAGCTTCTTCTGCTGGTGCGCCACCATCTGGCCTTCGGCCGCCTTGCCGAGGCCGAAGCCCTTGACGGTCTTGGCGAGGATCACCGTCGGCCGCCCGTCGGACTGCATCGCGGCCGCATAGGCGGCGTAGACCTTGCGCGCATCGTGGCCGCCGCGGTTCAGGTGCCAGATGTCTTCGTCCGACATGTTGGCGACCATTTCCTTGAGCTTCGGGTTCTTGCCGAAGAAATGCTCGCGTGTGTACGCGCCGCCCTTGGCCTTGAAATTCTGGTACTCGCCGTCGACGCATTGCTCCATGACCTGGCGCAGCAGTCCGTCGGTGTCGCGCGCGAGCAGCGGGTCCCAGCGCGAGCCCCAGATGACCTTGATGACGTTCCACCCGGCGCCCAGGAACGCCGCTTCCAGTTCCTGGATGATCTTGCCGTTGCCGCGCACCGGCCCGTCGAGCCGCTGCAGGTTGCAGTTGATGACGAACACCAGGTTGTCGAGTTTCTCGCGCACCGGCATCGTCAGGCCGCCCATCGACTCGGGCTCGTCCATCTCGCCGTCGCCGCAGAACGCCCACACCTTCTGGTCGGATGCGGGCACGAGGCCGCGATGCTCGAGGTAGCGCGTGAAGCGCGCCTGGTAGATCGCCATCATCGGCCCCAGGCCCATCGACACGGTCGGGAACTGCCAGAAATCGGGCATCAGCCACGGGTGCGGATAGGAACTCAGGCCGCCGCCATCGACCTCCTGGCGGAATCGCCGCAGCTGCTCTTCGCTCAGGCGCCCCTCGAGGTACGAGCGCGCGTAGATGCCGGGCGAGGAATGGCCCTGCATGAACACCAGGTCGCCCGGGTGATTGGCCGAGGGTGCGCGCCAGAAATGATTGAAGCCCACCTCGTACAGCGTCGCCGACGAGGCGTAGCTGGCAATGTGGCCGCCGTACTCGGTCGACTTGCGATTGGCCGCGACCACCATCGCCATCGCGTTCCAGCGGATCCACGCCTCGATGCGCCGCTCGAGCTCACGGTTGCCGGGATACAGCGGCTGCTTGCCGACCGCGATCGTGTTCACGTAGGCGGTGTTCGCGCTGTAGGGCAGGTAGGCACCGGAGCGACGCGCGTGCTCGACCATGCGGTCGATGAGGAAATGCGCGCGCTCCGGCCCCTCGGCCTGCAGCACCGAATCGATCGATTCGAGCCATTCGCGCGTTTCGATGGGATCGAGATCGCCGGGTTCTATGGGCTCAGTCATGGCGGTGAGAAATGTCCTTGCGGGACGCTGTGTTAGGATGCGCTGCACACGGGCCTAAAGCCGGCGGATCGGCATTATACGCAGATCGAAGCGCAGGCCACCCAAGGCCCGCCGGCTCCACTGGTGAACATGCAACAGCTGACGATACGGCGTCCCGACGACTGGCACCTGCACCTGCGCGACGGCGCCATACTCGCGGCCGTGCTGCCATTCACGGCGCGACGCTTCGCCCGCGCCGTCGTCATGCCGAACCTGGCGCCGCCGGTGACGACCACGGCCGCGGCACTCGCATATCGCGATCGCATCCTGGCCGCGTTGCCCGCCGGCGCCGACTTCAAGCCGTTGATGACCCTGTACCTCACCGATTCCATGCCGCCCGGGGAAATCGACCGCGCCGCCGACAGCGGCGCCGTGCTCGGCTGCAAGCTCTATCCGGCCGGCGCCACCACGCACTCGTCCGCCGGTGTCACCGATGCGCGGCGCATCGATGCCGTGCTCGCGCGCATGAGCGAGCGCGCGCTGGTGCTGCAGGTACACGGCGAAGTCACCGACCCGTCGGTCGACATCTTCGACCGCGAGGCGTGCTTCATCGAGCGCGTGCTCGCGCCGCTCGTCGAACGCCATCCGCGTTTGCGCGTGGTATTCGAACACGTGACCACGCGCGCCGCGGTCGAATACGTATGCGGCGCCCGCGCCGGCGTCGCCGCCACGGTCACGCCGCAGCACCTGCTGCTGAACCGCAATGCATTGTTCCAGGGCGGCATCCGCCCGCACCTGTACTGCCTGCCGGTGCTCAAGCGCGAGGCCGACCGCGAGGCACTGCGGTCCGTGGTCGCGCGCGGCGATCCGCGCTTCTTCCTCGGCACCGACAGCGCCCCGCACGCGCGGCACCTGAAGGAGGCGCCTTGCGGTTGCGCCGGCATCTTCTCGGCGCACGCCGGCATCGAACTGTACGCGGAGGTGTTCGACGAGCTCGGCGTGCTCGAGCGTGGCGCGGAACTCGTCGT
>JAFEDW010000270.1 GCA_018241455.1 Pseudomonadota bacterium
CGGCCACGCGCGTGATCGTCGCCAGGTCTTCGGCCGTGCTCTCGCGGCGCTCGCCCGTTGCAAGGTCGTACACCTTGATGCAGGTCATGCCCGGGAAGAACCAGGTGTGCTGGCAGTCGAGCAGGATGCTGTGCGTGCCGTCGCGATTCCACAGCCGCGCCTGCTTCGCGACCGAGGCGAGTGTGGCCTCCGCGACGGCGCGCGGAATGCGCACGACACCATCGGCGGCCACATCGCACCCGCCGGCCTTGAACAGCCCCGGCGCCTCGGTATCGACGTCGAAGGCGACGCCGACGTCGGCGAGGAGCGTTAACGCGGCGTCGATCAGCCGCCGCGCGACAGCCGGGGCCAGCGGATCATAGGGCGCGGTCAGGCCCTGGTGCAGCCCCGGATCTTCCGGGCGCGGCGCTTCGGGACGCGGCTGGCGCCGGCGTGGGCGGAGGGATTCGGCGCTCATGTAACCTCCGTGTCAGAATAACGCCCGCTCGCGGCCACACCACTCGTGGATACTACGGACGTCACCATGCCAGAAGCTTCGCGCTACGCCAGGCTGTTTGAAAGCGTGAAGATCGGCCCGGTGACGGCGCCGAACCGATTCTATCAGGTGCCGCATTGCACCGGCATGGGCCATGCGTTGCCGCAGACACTGGTCGGCATGCGCGCGATGAAGGCCGAGGGTGGCTGGGGTGTCGTGTGCACCGAATATTGCTCGATCCATCCGAGCTCGGACGATCACCCGTATCCGTTCGCGTCGATCTGGGATGACGGTGACATCGGCAATCTTGCCGCGATGGCCGATGCGCTGCACGGGCACGGCGCACTGGCGGGGATCGAGCTGTGGCACGGCGGTAGCTACGTTGCGAACCTGGCGACGCGTGCGCCGACCTTCGGCGTGCGCTCGGCGCTGTCGCGCACCGATCCGATCCAGTCGCAGCGCATGGACCGGCGCGACATCCGCGCCTTTCGCCGCTGGCACCTCGAGGCGGCGCTGCGCGCCAAGCGTGCCGGTTTCGACATCATCTACGTGTATCCGAGCCACGGTTACCTGGTGTCGGAGTTCCTCTCGCGCAGCTACAACGAACGCAGCGATGAGTACGGCGGCTCGCTCGACAATCGCATGCGGCTGATGCGCGAGCTGCTCGATGAAACCCGCACTGCCGTCGGCGATCGCTGCGCGGTCGCCACTCGTTTCGCGGCCAACGGCCATGGCGATGAGCACCTGAGCGAGGCCGAGGCGCACGATGTCGTCGCGGCGCTTGGCTACTTGCCGGACCTCTGGGACGTGGTGTTGGCCGACTACGACGAGGAAATGGGTTCCTCGCGCTTCGTGCGCCAGGGCGCGCTCGAGGAACGCGTCGCCTACGTGCGGCAGGTGACCGGCAAGCCGGTGGTCTGCGTCGGCCGGTTCACCTCGCCCGATGCGATGCTCGGCCAGCTCAAGCGCGGCGTGCTCGATTTCATCGGCGCGGCGCGGCCGTCGATCGCCGACCCGTTCCTGCCGGCGAAGATCCGCGACGGGCGGCTCGACGACATCCGCGAGTGCATTGGCTGCAACATCTGCTACTCGAACAACTTCCGCGGCTCAGCGCTCCGTTGCACGCAGAACCCGACGATGGGCGAGGAATGGCGTTCCGGCTGGCATCCCGAGAAAGTGCCGGCGGGAGACGGTGGCTCGGTGCTGATCGTTGGCGCCGGGCCGGCAGGCCTCGAGGCCGCACACGTGCTCGGCAGGCGCGGCTACGCCGTGGCGCTCGCCGACGCGGCGGACGAGGCCGGCGGGCGTGTGAGCCGCGAGAGCCGGCTGCCGGGGCTGGCGGAGTGGATACGCGTGCGCGACTACCGCCTCGGCCAGATCAGCCGCATGGCCAACGTCACGCTGTACCTGGGCAACCGCGTGCAGGCCGGCGACGTGCGCGAGTTTGGCGCCCGGCACGTGCTGCTCGCGACCGGCGCGCGCTGGCGGCGCGATGGCATCGGCCGCTGGCACGCGCGCGCGCTGCCGGCACTTGCCGCCGCTGCTGTCTATACGCCCGACGACATCCTGGACGGCCGCGTTCCGGATGGCGAAGTGCTGGTGTTCGACGACGATCACTACTACATGGGTCCGGTGCTGTCGCTCAAGCTCGCGGCGGCCGGTGCGCGGGTGCGTTACGTGACGACCGAGGGCCGGGCCGGAGCGTGGAGCCTGTACACGCAGGAACAGGATCGCACGCAGCGGGCCATGATCGAACTCGGCGTCGAAATCGAGGTCAATACCACGCTGGACGGTTTCGATGGCGCCGAGGCAGCGCTGGCTTGCGTGTTCACGGCCAGGCAGCGGCGCCGCGCCGCGTCGGCGCTCGTGCTGGTGACGGCGCGCGAGCCCGACGAGGCGCTGTACCGCGAACTGGTCGGCGAGGGCGGTGAAGAAGCGGGCCTGCCGGGCGGCCCGTCGATAGCGCGCATCGGCGACTGCCAGGCGCCGGGGCTGATTGCGAATGCCGTATATTCCGGGCATCGCGCGGCGCGCGAGCTCGGTGGCCCGGCCGGCGCACCGCGCCGTGAGCGTGTGCTGATCGGCACGGCCTGATTGTGCGACAATGCCGTCCACGGTGGCGAGTTATTAATATTTGGGGGATTTCATGAAATATCTGATCGTTCCGGCGCTGGTCCTGGCCGTGTGCACGGCCTGCAGTCAGAAGCCGGCGGCGGGTCCGGCTCCCGCGGCGGCAGCGCAGCCTGCGCCGCTCGGTTCCGGCATCGAACTCAAGTACATCGATGACAGCGTGCGGCCGCAGGATGATTTCTACCAGCACGTCAACGGCAAGTGGCTGGCGACTTTCCAGATTCCGCCCGACAAGGTCAGCTACGACCCTTGGGACAAGCTCGTCGACGATGCGCGGCAGCAGTCGCGCGACATCATCGAGGGATTGCAGAAGCACGCCGACCCGGCCGAACCCGACCAGCAGAAGCTCGCCGACATTTACAGCAGCTTCATGGACGAGGCGGCGGTCGAGAAGCTCGGGCTCGCGCCGTTGGCCAAGGAATTCGCGGCGATCGAGGCGCTCAAGGACAAGCAGCAGATCGCGGCGCAGATCGCACATTTCAACCGCATCGGCGTTGCCGCCCCCTTCAGCCAGTTCGTCCACCAG
>JAFEDW010000271.1 GCA_018241455.1 Pseudomonadota bacterium
CTGGTCGAAGCGCCGCGCTTCCATCAAGGTTCGCGCGCGCAGCACTTGCGCCTCGATCTTGGAGGCACCCGTTACCGGCGCTGTCGTGACTTCTGGACTGCCCATATCTGCCCAAGCATACGGTCTTTTCGAGCCCACCAAAAAGAAGCGCCGCCGGGCTTGCGAAACCCGGCGGCGCCCCTTATTGCCACTGGCCCGGCTAAGCTACTCGCCGCGGAACTTGTAGTTCACCTTCAGCATGATCGTCCGCGGGCGCGTCACGTAGTACTGATCGATGCGCTGCGCGTACGTGGCAAAGGTGACACCGCGTTCATCAGTGAGGTTACTGACGTAGAGCTGCGTCTCCCAATCGTTCTTGGACAATCCAAACGATACATCGTAGCTCTGGTACCCCTGGATGTCGTAGCGGGCCGGCGTGTGGTTCAGGTCATTCTTCTGCGACAACTGGTCGGTGGTCGAGAATTCGTGGCCCCGCCACAGCGCCGCAGCCTGGAAGAAGGCGCCATAGTTGCCGAGGTTGAAGTCCTTGCGCAGGCGCACATTGCCCTGCACCGGTGGCGACATGGCCAGCGGGCTGCCCGCTTCGCCGTAGGGGTTATGGAGCCCCAGCGCCTCGAAGTCGATCGGATTGCCGTTCTTGTCCTTCAACACCGGCGTATTCGTCAGCTTGGAGCGATTCCAGGCGCCCGAGAAACTGACCGACACGCGTTGCGGCAGCCGGGCCTCCATGTTCAGCTCGAAGCCGTCGACGCGGTAGTCAGGACCGTTGGCCGTGAAGGTCAGGTTACCCAGCACGCCCGGATCGAACAGGCCGATCTGCACGTCCTTCCAGTCTTCCTGGTAGACGGTGCCGTTCACCTGCAGGTGACGATCAAACCACTGTGTCTTGAAGCCGACTTCCTTGTTGGTCAGGATGTCCGGCTTGAAGCCGATCGGCGTCAGGAAGATGCCCTTCAGCGGCGACTGGCCGGCGCTGACGAAGCCCGAGGAGCGGTTGAAACCGCCCGGACGGAAGCCCTGCGACCAGGTTGCGTACACCAGCCCGTCGGTCGTGAACTTCCACGTCAGGTTGGCGCGGCTCTTGAAACCCTTGTAGGTCTTATGCAGGCCGATCGCCGTGTCCGAGTAGGCCTCGTTACCAGCGGGCACCACGATGTGATCGAGGTCGAGGCCGCTGTCGCAGGGGCTGGCCACCGTCAGGCCGCTGTACTTGCCGCCCGGCCGGCAACCATAGCTGCCTCCCTTTGAACCGACCTCGAAGGTGTCCATGTTGTAGTAGCGCGTACCGGCCGTGAACGTGAGTGTCTTCGGAATCAGGTCGAAGTCCATCGACAGGAACGCCGCCTTCTGCTTGTACCCGCGCTGGATGTCGTCGTAGAAACCGCTGAGGGGATCGCGGACACCCTTGTAGTTGGAACTTGAATTGGCCGGCGCAATCAGCGGCACGAAGCCGGCGTCTGGGGCGCGGTAGTACCAGTCGGTGATGTTCTGCACGAGGAAATCCTCGTAGAACAGGCCGCCAATGGCACGCACGCGCCAGTCGTCCGGCGTGCTGAGGCGGAACTCGTGGTTCAGGTGCGTGTTACGTTCGTTGACGCGGAAGTTCGCGACCGGCGAGAGGCACTCGCCATTAGGCACACCCAGCGAAATGGCCTGCGGAGTGTTCGGCAGGATGCACGTATAGTAATCGCCATACGCGCCACGCACATAGTTGGTGTAGTCGGCAACCTGATCGACCTTACGGACGAGGTATCCGCCGGTGTAAATCGCCTTCAGCGCGCCGATGCGGCCATCGAGCGTCCAAGCCGTGTTCGAGAACTTGTCCTTGTCGTACAGCGGGCTGAATTGCGTCGTCGACAGGTCGGGCAACGGCTTGCCGTCCGGGTCGTTCGTCTGGATCGAGAAAATGCCATCGGCGCTCATGTTCTGGAACGTCTGCGCCACGGTCAGCTTCCAGTCCTCGTTGAACTGGTACAGGCCGGTAAGACGGAAACCCTTGTAGCTCACGCCATTGAAATGATCTTGCGCCAGTTCGGAGTTCGAGGTCGTCGGGTTGATCGCCGGCACATGCCCACCGAAGTAGTACGCGATACCCAGGTCCGTGTCCTTGCGCGTGATCGTGCCGGGCACGTTGTTGATGTAGCCGCCACGGGACTCGTTGTAGATCACGGCGCGCAGCGCGGCCTTGCCGTCGATCAACGGCAGGTTCAGCGTGAAATCGAAGTTGGTGCTCGGATCGCCGTGCCAGGTCGTGCCGTAGCCGGCATTCAGGATCGCTTCCGTCTTGTCTAGCTTGGGCTTGTTCGTAATGTAGCGCACCACGCCCGCCTGGGCGCCAGCGCCAAACAGCGTGCCCTGCGGTCCCTCCAGCACCTCGACGCGCTCGAGATCCGCCGTGTAGATGTCGAGGTTGCGGCCGGGGATCTGCGCGGACTGTTCGTCAAGGTACACGGCCACGTTCGGGAAGCTGCCGGTGGCGCCCTGCGACTGCTCGCCGTCCTGCGTCGTGGCGAGGCCGCGGATGTAGATCTGGTTGTTGCCCGGGCCCTGGTCGGCACTGGTGACGCTGGGTACGAACTTGAAGTAGTCCGCTGCCGTCGTGACGTTGAGTTGCTGCAGCGTTTCGGCCGTCAGTGCGGTGACCGTGATGGGCACATTCTGCAGGTTCTCGCTTCGGCGCTGGGCCGTGACGATGACCTCTTCGAGCCCCCCTGAGGGGGCGGCCGTTGCGTCGGCTGCCATCGCGGTCGGGGCAAAGCCTGCCGTTGCAGTCGTGGTTCCTAGTACTGTCCAGATGGCGCGCTGGATCGATTGATTTGAACTCAATGTAAGTCTCCCAACTCAAATGAAGCCGGCCGGCTATGTTGTGGCGCGCCGCAAAGCTGCGGCGGACCGTCCCCGGCCCGACTGTAACCGCCCGGCGACACAGTATCCACAGTTCCGCTATCTGAAAACGAGATCGGGGCATGCGAATTACAGATTTAGGAGCATTGTAGCCACACGCATCAAGACCCCGTCGACCCGCCACGGTAGCTCTCCAGTGTGTCGCCCGGCGCTTCACGCAGTCACGCCTATAAGCGCTCTTACTGGCGCCGCAGTTGCATGGCCTCGAGGTAGATCGGC
>JAFEDW010000272.1 GCA_018241455.1 Pseudomonadota bacterium
GGTCGGCCGCGCGCACCAGCATTTCCTGCGCCAGGCGGCTCTTGCCCGCGCCCGCGGTGCCGACGATCGTCACCAGGCAGGCGCGCTCGAGCACGCCGCGCAGCTCGGTCACATCGTGCTCCCGTCCGATCAAGGGCCCGAGCCGGTTGGGCCAGGCGCGGCGCGGGATGGCGAGCGGCGCGGGGTTCGCGCCCGCGGCAGCGCCAGGCTGGTCGATCGCAGGCGGCGGCGCACCCGGCATCGCGACCGGCAGTTCGAGCCGGTAGCCGAAACCCGCCACGGTGCGGATTGCGCCGGCGCCGAGCACGCGGCGCAGGCTGGCGATCTGCGCCGGCAAATTGTTCTCATCGACGTAGAGCCGCGGCCACACTCGCTCGAGCAGCGTGGCCTTCGTGACCAGCCGGCCGTGATGTTCGACCAGCACCAGCAACAGGTCGAAAGCGCGCGCGCCGAGCTCCGCCGGCTTGCCGTCGACCGACAACACGCGCTCGGCGGGGTGGAGCTCGAAGCGGCCGACGCGGATCGGGGCCGTGGCGCCTGGCGGTAAGCTATTGATCTTGAAATCCTTTCTTCTGGAAAAAGCGCGCCAGATGCTTTTTAGAATAATTTCAGGCGCAATTCAAGACGCAGGCCGCCTGGTTGGCGATGCTGGCAGCGCGATAGGTCGATCGATTCAACTGCAAATCAACACACGGAGATGGTCATGCCCAAGTTTGTCATCGAACGCGATATTCCCGGCGCCGGAAAGCTGAGCCCGGCCGATCTGAAGGCCATTTCACTGAAATCGTGTGGGGTGCTCAGCAGCCTCGGCCCCAGCGTCAACTGGGTCCAGAGCTACGTCACGGCCGACAAGATCTACTGCGTCTATCACGCGACCGATGAATCGCTGGTGCGCAGGCACGCCGAGCTGGGTGGCTTTCCGGCCAACCGGATCTCGCGCGTGACTGCCGTCATCGATCCTGCGACCGCCGAATAGCAACGCGCCGCCAGAAAATCCAACCAGGAGACTGTCATGAAAACGATCATTGCGATGTTGCCCATACTGTTCCTTGCACCGGCATTCGCCGCCGACGCTGGCGCGCCGGCTGCCAAGAAACAAGCGAGTGCCTCAGAGCACCGCTACCTGATCGAGCGCACCTTCCCCGCTGGCGCGCTCGACGGGCTGGACGCGGCCGGCAAGGCCAAGATCAACGCCACCAACGCCAAGTTCGGCGTGTACTGGGTCATGTCGTACGCGAATGCCGCGAAGACCAAGACCTATTGCATCTACAAGGCGCCGAGCGAGGCCGCGGTTCGCCAGGCCGCGCAGGCGAATGCGATTCCGGTCGATGCCGTGACCGAAGTGCCGGTGACGCTGCTGCCGAAGTAAGCCGGTTGCGCGGCGCGCGGTGTGATGGTCGTGCCTACAGCCCTCGCATCACATCGCGTCGCCGCGCAGTTCAGCAAAGGCCTGTTCCATCGAGCGCCGGCGCAGGTGCAGTTCGAACGTCGACAGCACGTGGATCGACCAGTCGGCATCATCTGCCGCGGCAATCGGCCGACCGCCGGGCGCGACGCCGGAGACGGGCGCCGGCGCGATCAGCCCGCGCTGCCGCAGCGCGCGGGCAAACGATGGCGGGCCCGCCAGTCCCAGCGGCGCCGAACGCCGCGAGGCCTGGAAGATCAATGCGGGAGAGTCGTGTGTGACGGGATTGTGCATGGCTGTATCGACATGGAGTCCCAAGGGGCCGCATTGGTTCCGAAAATAATTGTCGGCCCACACCGACAGCACCGCTTTCGTACCGCGCCACGATAGCGGCGGCGGATTGCAGCAGCATGACCGTGCGAGCGAGGTCGGCGACGCGCGGTTGATCGGGCGTTCAGGCGATCGGCGCAATCACGCGCACGACCGGCTCGAGGTAATTGCTGAAGCCCATGCTTGCGTAGAGCCGGCGCGCCCCGGCGTTGGCGCTCATGACGTGCAGGAACGAGGTTTCGCCGCGTGCCTGTTGCAAGGCCAGCAACCGCGACATCAGTCGGCGCGCCAGGCCGCGGCCCTGGAAATCGGGGTGCGTGCACACGCCGCTGATTTCGCGGAACGAGCCCGCCTGCATGCGTTCACCGGCCATCGCCACCAGGCGCCCACGCTCCAGGTAACCGAAATAGTCACCGAGCTCGATGGTGCGCAGCCCGAATGGGCCCGGGCGCGTCAGTTCAGCCAGCTCCAGCGCCTGGCTTGCGTGCTGCGGGCCGAGGCGCACCGCGTCGCGCGCTTCATCCGTCGATGAACCGCGCGCCGTTTCCCGGGCACGCACCATCAGGCACATCGTGGCATCGGCCTCGATCCGCCAACCCGCCGGTGCCGGACCGTCCCAGCCGCTGCAGTAAAAATGCTCACCGGCTTCGCAGTACGGCGCGAGCGCCGCGAAATCGGGGTGCCGCGCGTCGGCGAATCCGACGATCGGCGAAAAGCCGCGCGCGTAGCGGCGCGCACCGCCCGTTCCGGCAGCGAACTTCGCCTGCGCGCCGGTGAGCGAATTCCAGATGATGTTGTCGAGCAGCGAGGCCACGCTGCTAATGTACCGTGGATCATGGCTCGCCTATACTTCCGCTCCGCGTTCCGGACTCCACGGGGAATCACCACATGCAGATCTCGGCCCGCTCATGCTTCGTCGTGTTGACGCTGGCCACGCCGCCGGCACTGGCTGCCGGCAGCGCCACGCTCGGCAGCGATACCGGCATCAACTGGTCGCTGTCCGCCGCCGACGTGGCCGCCGCGTGCAAGGGTGGCCTGGCCAGCGCGCGCGAGCGCATCCACGCACTCGAGGCGCGCAGCGAAGCGCCCACGAGCGTCGCCGAGGGGCTCGGCGCGGTCGACAACGTCGTCGCCGACCTGGCCGAACAGCTCAGCGCGCCGACCAACCTGGCGGTGCTCGCGGTCACCAAGGATGTGCGCGACGCGGCCACCCAGTGCAACAATGATTACGCCGCCTTCGGTGTCGAGCTGGCCGCGGACCCGGCGATCTACAAGCTGGCGCAGGCCGCCGCGGCCATGGCCAAGGACGTCGAAGACCAGCAGCTGGCGAAGATCTACGTCGAGAATGGCCGGCGCGCCGGCGCCGCGCTCGAT
>JAFEDW010000273.1 GCA_018241455.1 Pseudomonadota bacterium
TACGAGAGCTACAGCCACCCGCTGACGATCCTGTCGACGTTGCCGTCCGCCGGCGTCGGCGCGCTACTGGCGCTGATGGCCACCGGCAACGAGTTCAGCCTGATCGCCTTCCTCGGCATCCTGCTGCTGATCGGCATCGTCAAGAAGAACGCGATCATGATGGTCGACTTCGCGATCGACGCGCAGCGCAACCAGGGACTTACGCCGCGCGCCGCGATCGCGCAGGCCTGCGCGCTGCGATTCCGCCCGATCATGATGACCACCTGCGCGGCGATCTGCGGCGCGCTGCCGCTGGCGCTCGCCTCGGGCGACGGCACCGAGATGCGCCGCCCGCTCGGCATCTCGATGGTCGGTGGCCTGCTCGTCAGCCAGGTGCTGACGCTGTACACGACGCCGGTCGTATACCTGTACATCGACCGGCTGCGGTCGCGGCGCGCCCGCGCCGCGGGGAGATCCCGGCTCGCCGCCAGCTAGGTTGATCCAGGCGATGCTGCGCTGCCGGCGGCGAGCGTTCGCAATTTGGTACTCGGCGCGCTGGCCAGCGTCCGGACCTGGTTTGCGTGGCGCTGGTATCGAGAAGCGCTCGCCTTCGTCCCGGTCGTCGGCGTCGGCGTCACGAAGTTGTCTGCGTGTGGCTCCCGCTCGCCGCCTGATCGCCCAGTCGCTTCAGGGGCACACCGCTCTTGAGGTTGAACTCGATCGCCTCGAGCGTGATTCCCCGGGTTTCCGGTACGAACATGGCCACGAATGCAATCGCCAGGACGCAAAACACCGAGAACAGGTAGAAGATCGAGGCATTGCCGTTTGCTTCCATGAACGTCAGCGCATTGGCCATCACCAGGCCGGCGAAGGTCCAGTTGACCATCGTGGTGATGGTCATGCCCACTTCGCGGCCTTCGAGCGGAAAGACTTCCGAGCATACCAACCACACCACCGGCCCCCAGGACACCGCGAAGCCGACAATGTAGATGACGACCGCGAGCAGCAGCACGGTCTTCTGCAATTCGCCCACGTCGGCAGCACCGGTATGGGCGCCGATCGACTGGAATGCCAATCCGGCAGCGATCATCGACACCAGCATCACGACCGCGCCGACGTACAGCAACTTCTTGCGCCCCCATTTCTCGACCAGGGCGATCGCCGGGAACGTGGACAACATGTTCACGGTCGGCACGGCCATCAGAGCAACCAGCCCCTTCATGTTTGCATAGCCGAAAATCGTGGGCGCGTAATAAATCATCACGTTGATGCCGACCAGCTGCTGGAACATCTGCAGCAGCACGCCCACCAGCAGCACCCTGAAGAAATATCCGCGGAACACGATGCCGAAGCCGGCACTCTTGAGGCCGCGCAGCACCTGCTCGATCTCGCCGACCTCGAGGTCGATTTCCGCCTGGGTGTTGAGCGTCCGGCGCAGCACCGCGATCGCCTCATCCCGCTTGCCCTGGAGCATCAGCCAGCGCGGGCTTTCCGGCAGTATGAATCCGCCAAAGAACATCAGCGCCGCAAAAACCGCAATCACCAGGAACATCATCGGAAGCGCGACATCGGGGCTGGCGACGCTGCGTGCGATGTACACGTTGGACAGGGAGATCAGGAAGATTCCGATCGTGATCATCAGCTGGAACAGCGTTCCCATCGAGCCGCGGATGGCAGCCGGCGCCGTCTCGGACAGGTAAAGGGGCACCACGAAGGAGGCGATGCCGACGGCGAATCCGAGCGCGAAGCGACAGGCCGAAAGTATGGCCAGGCTGGGCAATACCGCCGAGTAGGCGGAGAACAGCGTGAAGATGAACCCCGCGAGCAATATGCTCTTCTTGCGCCCGAGTACCCGCGCGAAAATGCCTGACAGCAGCGCGCCAATGATGCCGCCCGTGGCCAGGATGGCCGAATAATTCTCCTTCTGCGACACCGTCAGGTGATAGTGCGACGTGAGCGTATCGAGCGAGTTGGCGATGAAACCCTGGTCCAACCCGAACAGGAGGCCGCCCAGGGCGGCTACCGCACATATCAGGAATACAATTGACTTGTAGCCGCCGGCTCCCGACATCTGCGTTGCCATCGCCCCTCTCCTTGTTGGTATTGGTCGCGTCGCCCGCAAGCCTATCATTCCGAATCCAACCGAGTCATTCCGCCGGCCGGACCGGACCTTGCAAGTCAGCGCGCACACACGCTCTGCCGGCGGAATTCACCAACCCGTTTGCTGCCCTGAACAGGCGTGCGGCCCGCAGTCAACTGTGTCACTGGTACGCCTGATCAAGGAACGCAGCGAACAAAGTCGCATTGGTCGCCACGGTGGCGCTGCAACCGAGGGCTGCGACGTTTCGATGGCGGGCTTTTGGGACTAGTGGCTTATCAATCAACGACCTGCACGCGACGCAGGCCGCGGAACATCCGCCAGTACGAAGGTCCACCTCATCGGCAATGCTTTGGATCATGAATCAAATCGCGAGGGCACCGTGCGGGTCGTGGCGAAGATTACCGGACGCGGCAGCTCGTGGCGCGCACGCAGCGCATCGCGCCCGCTTCAGCCAGGCCCATGCGCAATTGCTGCAAGCCGCCCTCCTCTGATTGACGGGCGCCACACCCTCGGAGCACAGTACTTGGGGCGACCGGCGGCGCGTGGGCGCGAATCCAGCCGGTCCTGGCGAAGGGGGTCCGCCGCACAATGACAGACGCCGCGCCGTGAACGCTCAGCGCCACGATTGGTTCCTGCAGCAGGTGTTCGGCCACCGCCAAGCGGTGTCGCGCTATCTGCGCCGCTTCAGGTTGGGCGAGGAAGACAGCGAGGACGTGCTGCAGGAAGGGCTGCTGCGCATGTACGCTCTCCCGGACACCGGCTCGGTACAGTCGCCGCGGGCGATGTTGTTCAGCATTGTCCATAATCTCGCGGTGGAACGGCTGCGGCGCACCAGCGGCCAGGCCACTGACGCAGTAGCGGAAATCGAGGCCCTGGACGTCTTCTCATCGGAGGCGGGTCCCGAGCAGCAGGCGGACGCCAGCGACCGCTTCAAGCGCTTTTGCGCCATCGTGGCCGAGCTGCCACCGGTGTGTCGCCGTGCGTTCGTGCTACGCAAGATCTACGGGTTGTCGCCCGAAGAGAT
>JAFEDW010000274.1 GCA_018241455.1 Pseudomonadota bacterium
CGCTTGCGTTCGGTGATGTCGGCGATCGTGCCTTCATAGGCCACGACCTGCTGCAATTCGTTGCGCACCACGCGCGCGCTCTCCAGCACGACGATCTGCGCGCCGTCGCGCCGGCGGAGCAGCGTCTCGGCGGTGTGCACCTCGCCGGCGCGCTCGAGCTCCTGCACGAACACCGCGCGCGCCGCCGGGTCCCAGTACAGCGCGGCGGCGCCCGGCAGCGCGTAGATCTCCTCGGCGCTGCCGAAGCCGAGCAGCTTGACGAAGGCCGGATTGACCGCCAGCACCTTGCCGGCGGGCGAGAACTGGTAGACGCCCTCGAGCACGCTCTCGTACAGTCCGCGGAATCGCGCTTCGCTGGTGCGCAGCGCCTCGGCGGCATCGCAGCGCTCGATGGCCACGGCGGCCAGGCGCGCCGCGTGCATGATCAGCATCAGGTCGCGGTCCGCCGGCTTGCCGGGCGCCGCGCGGTAGACGGTCAGCGCGCCGAGCACCTTGCCGCCGGCGGCCTTGATCGGCACGCCCCAGGCAGCCGAGAAGCCCGCCTCCAGCGCCAGGCCGCGCCGGCGCTGCCAGTACGGATCGGTGCGTACGTTGCCGACCAGCACCGCGCGCCCGAGGTAGACCGCGGCCGCGCTCGAGCCGTTGCGCACGTCGATGAGGCCGTTCTCGTCCGCGGCGCGCAGCGCGGCGGGCAGGCGCGGACCGATCACCTCGACGAAGTTCTTGCCCTCCGGCCCGATCCGGCCGATGCACACGATGAAATCGGGATTGATCGATTCGGCGAGCGTGACCGTGGCAGCCAGCACCTCGCTCAGCGGCGCATCGGCGGCGATGCGCGCGAACACGTCGCGCTCGCCGGCCATGATCGCGAGCGTGCGCTTGCGTTCGGTGATGTCGGTGATGCTGGCGCGCACCAGCCCGGCGGAGCCGGTCAGCGGCATCAGCCGCACTTCGGTGGCCAGCGTGACGCCCGCGCCGCGGTGGTAATCCCACTCGAACACGCGCGGCGCCTGCGGGTCCTCCTCCGGCGGGGCGACGGATGCGGCGGCGGTCGCCAGCAGGTCGCGCAGCGACAGCGTACCGATCCGTTCGCGCGGCACGTCGAAGAAACGCAGCGCGCTCTCGTTGGCATCGGTGCAGGCGCCGCTGTGGGTATCGATGACGACGATGACCTCGGGCGCGGACTCGACCAGCGTGCGGTAGCGGGCCTCGCTGTCGCGCAGCGCCTGCTCGGTCGCCAGCCGCTCGCTCATGTCGCGCAGGCAGATCACGAACACCTCGCGACGATCGAAACTCGCCGGGCTGGCCACGACCTCGACCGGGAACAACGTGCCGTTCTTGCGCCTGCCTTGCGTGGTGCGCGGTTCGGAGTTCCGGCCGTGGGCGTCGGTCTCGACCGAGAAGGCCTGCAGCCCGCGCGCCAGCGAACCCTGCACCGCGAGATCCGGCAGCAGGCGCAGGATCGACACGCCGATCAGCTCGGCCTGCGAATATCCGAACAGCTGTTCGCCGGTCGGGTTGAACACGCAGATCGCGCCATCGCCGGTCACCGTGATGACCACGTCCTTGATGTGATCGAGGATCGCCCGCAGCTGGCCGGCGTCGGCATTGGTCAGCCCCTGCGCGAAGCTGCGGGCCTCGGCGGCCAGCATCTGCATCGAGCGCACGACCCCGCGCCGTTCCTCGTCGATCTGTTCGTACTGCGTACTGATCAGCGGCAGCAGCGCGCTCAGCGCCGCCGACGGATTCGCGGCGCGCGCGAGGCCGAGCGAGTCGAGCTGCGCCCGCAGCCGCGGATGCAGTTCAGCGCCGGTGCGAAACGTGCCGCTCGCCCCCGCAGCCGCGGGGGGCTGGAGCGTCGGCACCGGCAGCGAGGCGTTGCTATCCCTTGACATAACCCTGATCGTGAATGCGACCAGGACGATGATACGGAGCGCCCGCCGCGGCCCCCGTGAGCCGCATCGCGGAATAGGTTTAAAGCCGTCCGGAATCGGCGGCGGTTTTCAGGATCCGGCCGGCACGGCGATCACCGGAATGTTGAAATAGCGCGATACCGAGGCGTTGGCTGAATCGACCAGCACGTTCACGCTGAGGCTCAGCACGCCCGGCGCATCGGCCCGCAGCGTCGCCGTCATGCGCTGCGTCGCGCCGGGCCGCGGCGCGTGGTACTCGAAGCTGCGATTCGACAGCACCGACAGGTTATCGCCGGGCACCAGCGATACCAGCAACGAGTTGATCTCCAGTTGCGGTTCCTGCGAGAGCAGCAGCTCGAGCTGCAGCGGCACGCCCACTTGCGGCGGCTGCTGCATGCGGAACTTCAGCGACACCGGCGCACTCACAGGCGCCGCGCTGACCGCCGCGACGAAATCGGCTTCGGCGGCGCTGGCCGCCGCGGCCGCCCCCGCCGAACGATCGGCGCCAGCCCGGGCCTGCAATCGCGCCTCGTGCTCGGCGCGCGTCTGGTCGGCGCCGCGTCCGCAGCCGGCCGCCAGTACCGCCGCGGCCAGCATCGCCCCCCAGCGAGCCATCGTGATTGGCTTCATGCGGGCGGCAATTTAGCACGAACCGCGGCCGCCATAGGCAACGGCCGTTCAGTAGCCTTGCAGAACGGCGGCCTGCTCGGCCAGGTCGTTGACGTGCTGCTCCCAGTAGCGCGCCTCGCCAAACCAGGGAAAGGCGCGCGGAAAGGCCGGATCGGCCCAGCGCTCGGCAATCCACGCCGCGTGGTTCAGCATGCGCACCGCACGCAACACCTCGACCAGCCGCAGCTCGCCGTGGTCGAAAACCGCGAAGCGCTCGTAGCCGGCCAGCAGCTCGTTCCATTGGCGGCGCTGCTCGTCCGGATTGCCAGCCACGAACATCCACAGGTCCTGCACCGCCGGACCGTTCAGGCAGTCGTCGAGATCGACGAACACGGGCCCGGAGCTCTGCCACAGTATGTTTCCCAGGTGGCAGTCGCCGTGCAGCCGGATCGCCCGCGCCGCCGGGACGTCCGCGGCGTCGATGTGCGCGAGCAGTTCGGCACTGATGCGCGCATAGGCCTCGCGCATGTGGGGCGGGAGCTGGCCGGACGCGAGTACCGTGGCGCGCGCA
>JAFEDW010000275.1 GCA_018241455.1 Pseudomonadota bacterium
CGCTTTCGATGCTGATGAAGGCATTCAGCTCGGGCTGGCTACGCTGGATGCGCTCGAGCAGCGCGCGCGCCAGCTCTACGGCCGAGTACTTGCGGCCCTTAAGGCCCGCGATCAGGCCCGCCACTGTCTCCGAATGCATACAGGACTACTCGATGACCTTGGGCACGAGGTAGAGGCCGGCCATCACCTGCGGCGCGTTGCGCTGGTACAGCTCGTGCTGGTCGGTGTCGGTCACCTTATCGGCGCGCAGCCGCTGCGTCAGGCCGGCCAGCGGATGCGACATGGGCTCGACGCCAGCCGTCGGGGCGCGATCCAGCTCGCCCACCAGGCTGATGATGCGCGAGAGACTGTCGATGTAGACGGGGATCTCGGCTTCGGTCAGCGCCAGCCGGGCCAGGTGGGCGATGTTGTCGATGTCGCGGCGGCTGAGGCTCATGTTGGCGAGGTTTTCGAGGCGCGGAAATTTCCGAAAAATGAGCGCGAAATCATACACCTCGCCTTGTGGAATGTCCCCTCGGTTGCTAGATTACCGGGCGCTTTCGCACCCGCCCACCGAGAAGGCCAAACCCGTCCCATGTTCAAACGTCTGCGCGGCTATTTTTCCAGCGACCTGTCGATCGACCTGGGCACCGCCAACACGCTGATCTACGTCCGCGACAAGGGCATCGTGCTCAACGAGCCGTCGGTGGTCGCGGTGCAGGACGAGCCCTCGCGCGGCGGCAAGGTCATCGTCGCGGTCGGCGCCGAGGCCAAGGGCATGCTCGGGCGCACGCCGGGGCACATCAACGCGGTGCGGCCGATGAAGGATGGCGTGATCGCCGACTTCACCTACACCGAGAAGATGCTGCAGTACTTCATCAACAAGGTGCACGGCAACCGTTTCCTGAAACCCTCGCCGCGCGTGCTGGTGTGCGTGCCGTTCGGCTCGACGCAGGTCGAGCGCCGCGCGATCCGCGAATCGGCCGAAGGCGCGGGCGCGCGCAACGTCGCGATCGTCAGCGAACCGATGGCGGCCGCGGTCGGATCCGGCCTGCCGGTCCAGGAGGCGCGTGGCTCGATGGTGCTCGACATCGGCGGCGGCACGAGCGAAGTCGCGGTGCTGTCGTTGAATGGCATCGTGTACGCGAACTCGGCGCGCATCGGCGGCGACCGCTTCGATGATGCGATCATGAACTACGTGCGCCGCAACTACGGCATCCTGATCGGCGAAGCGACCGCCGAGCGCATCAAGATCGAGATCGGCTCGGCCTATCCCGGCCAGCAGGTGCGCGAGCTCTCGGTCAAGGGACGTAATCTGTCCGAAGGCGTGCCGCGCAGCTTCACGCTCAACAGCAACGAAATCCTCGAAGCGCTGCAGGAACCTCTGCAGGGCATCGTCGGCGCGGTCAAGCAGGCGCTCGAGCAGACGCCGCCAGAGCTCGGCGCTGATGTCGCCGAGCGCGGCATCGTGCTCACCGGCGGCGGCGCGCTGCTGCGCGACATCGACAAGCTGCTGATGGAAGAAACGGGCCTGCCCGTGGTCATCGCCGACGACCCGCTCACCTGCGTCGCGCGCGGCGGCGGCCGCATCCTGGAACTGATGGACGAACTCGGCCCCGGTCACTTCGGACTGGAGTAGCCAGCCGACGTGGCCGGTTTCGGCACAAGCGTCGGTAGGCCCATCTACGGCCGCGGGCCGTCGGCCGGCCTGCGCTTTACCGTCTACGCACTGTTGTCACTGACGCTGATGTACGTCGACCAGCGTGCGCGCTGGTCCGAACGGCTGCGTTATGGCTTGCAGAGCGTCGCGTACCCGGTGCAGGTGGCGGTGAATTCGCCGGCCGCGGCCTGGCACTGGCTCACCGGGAGCCTCGCGACGCGTAGCAGCCTGCAGGCCGAGAACCAGCAGCTGCACACGCAGGTGCAGACGCTCGAGATTGCGTTGCTCCGCGAGCACGCGCTCGAGCAGGAGAACGCGCAGCTGCGTGAACTGCGCGCGGCGCTCCCCCCGCTCGTGAAACGCTGGCTGGTCGCCGAGGTCATCGGCGTCGAATCCGGATTGCTGCGCCAGCGGCTCATCATCAACAAGGGCCTGAATGACGGCGTGCATGTCAACCAGCCGGTGGTCGACGGCGCCGGCATACTCGGCCAGGTGGCGCACGTGGGCCCGTGGAGCTCCGAGGTGATCCTGATCACCGATCCGGAACACGCGCTGCCGGTGCAGATCACGCGCACCGGCCTGCGCACGATCGCGGTGGGCTCCGGCAACGCCGATGAACTGCTGCTCAGCTACCTCGCCGCGAATTCCGACGTGAAGAGCGGCGATGAGCTCGTCAGTTCGGGGCTGGGCGGCGTGTTCCCGGCCGGTTATCCGGTCGGCCACATCACCGGCGTGCGGCGCGAAGCGAACCAGCTGCTGGCGCAGGTGCGCGCGGCACCGCAGGCCGGCATCGATCGCGCGCGCGAAGTCATGCTGATCGAATTCGATCCGGCCAGCCCGGCCGCGCCGCCCAGCGCGGCTGCGATCGCCACCGCGGCCACGTCGGCGGACGCGAACGCGGCGCCGACGCCAGCCAACGCCGAGACGAAGCCAGCGCCGCAAACGAAGAAAAGCGTCGTGGCCCCTGCCCAGCCTGCCGCGCCCGCCAAGCCATGAGCGCCCGCGAAAACCTGCTGGTCATCCTGTTCACCTCGTTCGTGGCGCTGGTGCTGAACATCCTGCCGCTGCCGGCATGGTTGTCGGTGATCCGGCCGGCATTCCTCGTGCTCGCCGTGCTCTACTGGTCGACGATGCAGCCGTTCGTCGCCGGCATGGCGCTCGGATTCCTCGGCGGACTGGCGCTCGATGTGTTCCAGGGCTCGCTGCTGGGCGAACACGCGCTCGCCTTGTCGTTCCTGACCTACCTCGCGCTGCGACTGAACCTGCTGATGCGCGCCAAGCCGATCTTCGAGCAGTCGCTGTACGTGCTGTTGGCGCTGCTCGTGTATGAATCACTGCTGTGGGTCATCGATGGCTGGACCGGGCATACGCTGTCGAGCCCGCTGCGCTGGATCCACGTGTTGAGCGGCGCATTGATCTGGCCGCTCGTCGTCGGCGTGCTGGGCCGCTTC
>JAFEDW010000276.1 GCA_018241455.1 Pseudomonadota bacterium
CGAAGCCCTCGTAGCCGTTGTGGATCAGGTTCTGCAGCAGCGGATGTTCCGGATACTCGGTCTGGATCAGCACCTCGCCGGCGCGCGCGCCGCGGCCGGCACGGCCGGCCACCTGCACGATCGTCTGCGCCAGCCGCTCGGCGGCGCGGAAGTCGGCGCTGAACAGTCCCTGGTCGGCGTTGATGACGGCGACCAGCGATACGCCGGGAAAATGGTGCCCCTTGGTGACCATCTGCGTGCCGACGAGGATGCGGGCCGAGCCGTCGAGCAGCGAATGCATCACGGCCTCCATGTCGGCCGCGCTGTGCACGGTGTCGCGGTCGAGCCGCGCCAGCGGCGCGTGCGGAAACATCGCGGCCAGCGTCTCGGCGATGCGCTCGGTGCCCTGGCCGACCGGCCGCACCGCGAAGCCGCAGCGGCCGCAGCGCGTCGGCAGCGGCTGCGCCGCGCCGCAGTAATGGCAACGCAGCTGCGCGGCGCCGCGGTGCACGGTGAGCCGCGCATCGCATTCGCTGCACGGTGCGATCCAGCCGCAACTCGTGCACAGCAGCGTCGGCGCGTAGCCGCGCCGGTTCAGGTACACGAGCACCTGGCCGTCGGTATCCAGGTGGCGCGCGATCGCCTGCGTCACCGGGCCGGCGAGTCCCGCGTGCACGGCGTGCGCGCGCAGGTCGATCAGCGCGATGCGCGGCGCCGCCGCCTGGTCCGCGCGGCGCGGCAACAGCAGGCGCCGGTAGCGGCCGAGCTGCACGTTGTGGAGCGATTCGAGCGCCGGCGTCGCGGAGCCGAGCACGACCGGGATACCGAGCTGCTGCGCGCGCCGCACCGCCAGGTCGCGCGCCGAATAGCGGCAACCGCCTTCCTGCTGCTTGTACGAACTGTCGTGCTCTTCGTCGACGACGATCAGTCCCAGCGAGCGCAGCGGCGCGAATACGGCCGAACGCGTGCCGATGACCACGCGCGCTTCGCCCGCGCGCACCGCGCGCCAGGCCTGCAGTCGCTCGCCATCGCTCAACGCGGAATGCAGCACCGCAATCGGCACGCGCAAGCGGGAGCGGAAGCGCTCGAGCAACTGCGGCGTCAGGCCGATCTCCGGCACCAGCACCAGCGCGCCGGCGCCGCGTGCGAGCGCGCTCGACACCAGGCGCAGGTAGACCTCGGTCTTGCCGCTGCCGGTTGCGCCCTGCAGCAGGAAGCTGCCGAAGCGACCCGCGCTCGCCTCGACTTCCATGACCGCCGCGCCCTGTTCCGGACTCAACGCCGGTGCGGTGTCGGCGGCCACCGCGGCGCCAATGTTGGGAGCGGCGGGCGCGGCATCGCGTAAGCGCTGTTCGGCCCAGCCGCGCCGCACCAGTGCGCGCGCGCTGGCGCGCCACTCGGGCAGCAGCGCATCGAGTTCGGCGGCGGGCAAGCCCTTGGCGTGCGCTGCGAGCAGCGCAGCGAGTTCGCGTTGCCGCACTGCGCGCTTTGGTTCTCCGGCGGCCACCGCGCCGCGGCCGGCATCGTTCAAGGTCAGCCAGGACTCCTGCGCCGTCGCCGGCTGGCCGGCCCGCAATGCGGCCGGGAGTGCCGATGCAAACACTTCGCCCGGCGGATGCTGGTAATAACTCGCCGTCCAGCGCAGCAATTCGAGCAGTTCGGGGTCAAATACCGGCTGGACATCGAGCAGCGCCGTGATCCGGCGCAGCCGCCGCGGCTCGAGTTCCGACCGGTCGGCCCGCGCGACGATGACGCCCACAGCGCTGCGGGCACCCATCGGCACGCGTACCCGCGCGCCGGTCGGCAGGTCCTGGGCGTGTTGGCCGGCCGGCGGCAGGTAATCCAGCAATGACCGCAGCGGGCAGTCGACGGCCACCTGCAGCACGCCCGAGGCTGCGATGGCGGCTGGGGCCGCGTCAGCCACGGCCGCAGCGGCCTGAGGTGTGGATAAGTCTGTGGACGGCAAAGCCCCGCAAGGCCGCTGCTACGGGCCGCGGAGCGTGAGCGGCGCCGCAGGGGTATCCGATCGATAAATTAAAACTCTTATTAATCATTGAGTTATAAAGATCACGGCCTTGGCATTGACAGTTGCGGGCCGGGCCTGCGGCATGACCTGCAAGGAGGTGCGTAAGTGGATGATTCTGGCGCAAACTCCGGGCCCGCCGGCGCAGGTCAACGCCCCGGCGGCTGGCCCGTTCTGCTAATCAGCCATGAACGCGTTTGCTACATTGCTGCCCGGCACCGCGAGCCTCCTCTCGCTCAGGACTACCGCTTTGCAGGAATCGACGCTGCAGGAAACCCGCTCGCTCGAGAGCTTTCTGGCCACCGTCGAACGCAAGGCGTTCAGGATCGCACAGATCGCTTTGCGCCATGAAGACGACGCGCTCGACGCGGTGCAGGAAGCGATGCTGCGCCTGGTGCGCCATTATGCGCGGCGCCCGGCCGCGGAGTGGGCGCCGCTTTTTTACCGCATCCTCGAGAATTGCGTGCGCGACGTGCAGCGGCGCCGTTCGGTGCGCGCCCGGGTGATGGCGTGGCTGCCGTTTACGGGCGCCGACGACGATGATGCGGCCGATCCGCTCGAGCAGGCGGCCGATGCCAGCCCGTTGCCGCCGGCGCAGGTGCAGGCCGATGAAACCCTGCGCGCGCTCGAGGCCGCGCTGGCCGAACTCCCGGCGCGGCAGCGCCAGGCATTCCTGCTGCGCAACTTCGAGGGCCTCGATGTCGCGGCGACGGCGCAGGCAATGGGCTGCACGGAAGGCAGCGTCAAGACACATTATTTCAGGGCACTGCAGACGCTGCGCGCCCGCTTGGGGGAGTATTGGACATGAGCGAAGCACCCGATCCGCGCGATGCCGAATTCGAACGCCGTACGCGCGCGCTGCTCGAAGACAGCGCCGCAGCGCTGCCGGCACGCGCGCGCTCGCGCCTGAGGCAGGCGCGGCATGCCGCGCTCGAACAGTACGTCGGCGCGCGCACCGTGGTGGCGTCGGCCGCGTGGCAGCGCTGGTTGCCGGCGGGCGCGGTCTCGGCCGCGGTACTCGTCGCCCTGCTGATGCAGGGTGTGTACGATCCATTCCAGCGACAGATGCAATCGAGTGTGGCG
>JAFEDW010000277.1 GCA_018241455.1 Pseudomonadota bacterium
GCACCGAACACCGTGCCCGACGCGCCCGCACCGAAGCCGGCGCCGGCCTCGGCGCCCTTGCCTCGTTGCAGCAGCACCAGCGCAATGATGCTGATGGCCGTGAAGAAATGAACGCTCATCAAGATCGTGTGCAACATGATCAACCCACACCGAGGCTCACGGCCGCGGCAACGATGGCCAGAAACTCATCCGCCTTGAGCGACGCGCCGCCGATCAGGCCGCCGTCGACGTCGGGCATAGCGAAGATGTCGCGGGCGTTGCCCGCCTTGACGCTGCCGCCATAGAGGATACGCAGCCCGGCCGCGATTTTAGCATCCTCACTGGCCACGCGCTGGCGTATGAAGGCGTGCACCGCCTGGGCCTGTTCGGGCGTGGCCGTGCGACCCGTGCCGATCGCCCACACCGGCTCGTAGGCGATGACGGCTCCGGCCAGCGCGGCGACGCCCGAGAGCTGCAGCACGGCATCGAGCTGCGCGCCGACCACCTCGTTGGTGCGCCCCGCTTCGCGCTCGGCGAGCTGCTCGCCGACGCACAGGATCGGGATCAGGCCACCCCCCAGCGCAGCCGCGAACTTGCGCGCCACCAGCGCGTTCGTGTCGCCGTAGAGAGCGCGCCGCTCGGAATGGCCGACCAGCGTGTACTGGCAACCGACATCCACCAGCATCGCGGCCGAGACTTCACCGGTGTAGGCGCCGACCGCCTCGGCGCAGACATCCTGCGCACCGAGCGCCACGGCGCCGCCGCGCAACAACCGCCAGGCGTCGTGCAGGTACACATAAGGAGGACAGATCAGGCAGGTGACCTGCTCGGCCGTGGCGGCCGCCACGATCGCTTCGATCAGCGTCGCGTTTTCCGCGCGCGATCCGTGCATTTTCCAGTTGCCGGCTACTATCTTGCGTCGCATGGGCTAGGGGTCGGGACCACCCGGGTTTTGAAGGCGCGCGATCATAGCCATGCATGCCGGCGGGCGCAATGCGGGAAGCCCCATATCGGTGCAGGCTGGTTCAGGCCCCCACGGCGCGCACGGCCTCCGCCAGCCGCTCGGCACAATCGCGCGCCAGGGCCTCCTCCTGCGCTTCGACCATGACGCGGATCAGCGGTTCGGTGCCCGAGGGCCGCAGCACGATGCGGCCGCGGCTGCCCAGCTGCGATTCGAGCGTGCCCAGCAGCGTGCGGACCGCCGGCACGCCGGCGGGATCGAAGCGCTTGGCGACGCGCACGTTCAGCATCACCTGCGGGAATCGCGTCATGCCGGCCGCGAGCTCCGCCAGTGACTTGCCGGTGGCGCGCATGACCGCCAGCACCTGCAGCGCGCTGACCAGGCCGTCGCCGGTCGTCGTGCGATCGAGGCACAGGATATGCCCCGAGGTCTCGCCGCCGAGCACGCCGCCGGTCTCGCGCAGGCGGGCCAGCACGTATCGGTCGCCGACCGCCGCGCGCTCGAAGGCGATACCGCGCTCCCGGAGCGCGAGCTCGAGCCCGAGGTTGCTCATCAGCGTACCGACGACCGGGCCCTGCAGCGTGCCCTGCGCCTGGCGCGCGCAGGCGATGATGTACAGCAGCGCGTCGCCGTCGACGACGCGCCCCAGGTGATCGACCATCAGCACGCGGTCGCCGTCGCCATCGAGCGCGATGCCGGCCTGCGCGTTGACGCCGGGCACGGTGAGCTGCAGCAGTTCCGGCGCGGTCGAACCGCAACCCACATTGATGTTGCGACCGTTCGGCGAGGAGCCGATCGGTACGATGTCGGCGCCGAGATCCGCGAGCGTGCGTGGCGCCACCTTGTAGGCCGCGCCGTTGGCGCAGTCGACGACGATTTTCATGCCGGCGAGATCGGTGCCTTCGGGCAGCGTGCTGCGGCAGAAATCCTGGTATTGCACGCGCGTGTTGTCGACCCGGCGCGCGCGGCCCAGTTCGCCGGATGAACGCGTGACGGGTGGAGCCTCGAGCTGCGCCTCGATCTGCTCCTCGAGTTCATCGGACAGCTTGCCGCCGCTGCTGTCGAAGAACTTGATGCCGTTGTCCTCGAACAGGTTGTGCGAGGCGCTGATGACGACGCCGAAATGGCACCTCAGGCGGCGCGTCATGTAGGCGATGCCCGGCGTCGGCAGCGGGCCCATCATCATGACGTTGACGCCGGCGGCGACAAAGCCCGCCTCGAGCGCGGCCTCGAACATGTAGCCGGACAGCCGCGTGTCCTTGCCGATCAGCACGGCCCCGCCCGGCGGCGCGAGCACGCGCCCGGCGGCACTCGCCAGGCGCAACGCAAAGTCGACGGTCATCGGGTGTTCGCCGACCCTTCCCCGGATGCCATCGGTCCCGAAATAGACCCTGCTCACTGGCCGTACCTCATGCACACGCCTCAGCGCTTCAACGCCTGACCGCCGCGGCCACGCGCACCGCGTCGACCGTCGCCGCCACATCGTGCGCGCGGATGATCGCGGCGCCATTGAGCGCCGCCACGGTCGCGAGCGCAATACTACCCGCCAATCGCTCGCTGCTGTCGCGCCCGGTCAGGGTCTTGAGCATCGATTTGCGCGACAGCCCCACCAGTACCGGCCGATCGAGCTCGAGCAGCTCACCCAGGTGGCGCAGCAGCTCCAGGTTGTGTGGCGCCAGCTTGCCGAAGCCAAAACCCGGATCGACGCACAGCCGTTCGGCGTCGATCCCGGCTTCGCGGCAGGCGCCAAGCCGCGCCGCCAGCATCGCGCGCACCTCTCCGACCACATTTTCGTAGTGCACGGACTGCTGCATCGTGGCCGGTTCGCCGCGCATGTGCATCAGGCAGATTGCCGCGCTGCCACGCGCCGCGGCGGCCAGCGCGCCCGGGCCCCGCAGCGCCCGCACATCGTTGATCATGGCGGCGCCCTCCGCGACCACCTGCTCGATGACCTCCGCGCGGCTGGTGTCCACCGAGACCAGCGCCTGGCCGTCGCGCGCCAGCGCGCGCACCACCGGCAGCACGCGCCGCAATTCTTCTTCCACCGGCACCGCGGCAGCGCCCGGGCGTGTGGATTCGCCGCCCACGTCGATGATCGCAGCGCCCTCGGCCAGCATGGCCTGCGCGCGTTCCA
>JAFEDW010000278.1 GCA_018241455.1 Pseudomonadota bacterium
GCCGCACACGCACTGCAGCCCGCGCCGCGCGATGCGCGCCAGCACCACCGCGCCATCCGGCAGCCGCACGCGCGCACTGGCGCCATGCGCGATCAGCACGAGCGCGCGCTGCGGCGCCGCTGCAGCATCACCACCGACGGCGGAAAGCGGGTTCACCCTGCTATCATGCACGAATCGTCGGGGGCGGAACTCACTTGGGCAGCAACGAGCACCTCATCTGGATCGACCTGGAGATGACCGGACTCCGGCCCGACCAGGACAGCATCATCGAGATCGCGACCGTGGTCACCGACCGCGACCTGAATGAGATCGCCTCGGGTCCCGAGCTGGCGATCCACCAGAGCGAGGCCCTGCTGGCCGGCATGGACGAGTGGAACCAGACGCATCATGGCGCCAGCGGCCTGCTGGCGCGCGTGCGCGCCAGCACCGTCAGCGTGGCAGCGGCAGAGCAGGCGACGCTGGCGTTTCTCGCCCAGCACGTGCCGGCGGGCGCCTCGCCGATGTGCGGCAACAGCATCTGCCAGGATCGCCGCTTCCTGGCACGCTGGATGCCGGCGCTGGAAAAGTACTTCCACTACCGCAATCTCGACGTCAGCACGCTCAAGGAGCTTGCGGCACGCTGGTATCCGCAACTGGCCGGATCTTTCGCCAAGCATTCGGCGCACCTGGCGCGCGCCGACATCCTCGAGTCGATCGCCGAGCTGCGTCACTATCGTGAGCGGCTGTTCATCAAGCCGGCGTGACGCAAGTCGCGGCTCATCCGTCCGATGCCCCTGGCGATCTTGGAGCGCATGCTATATTCGGAGCCGTGATCGCTGAAAGCAATCTGGTCGTCTCCTGGCGTGCCCGGCCGCGCGGCTTCGTCGCGCTGATGGGCCTGTACGAGAGCAATTACCTGCGGCTCGCGGCGCTGGCGGGCGACCTGGCCACGCTGGCCGCAAGCCGCGTATCGGCAGTGGCCGGCGATTGCACGCTGGTGCTCGACGTGCTCGGCCGCGCCCGCTTCACGTCCGAGTTGCTGCTCAGCTACCTGCTGCCCGCCACCGGCGCCGCGGCGGTACTGGAACGCGTGCCGGACCTGCGCTTGCGGGTCTACCACGATGCGCGGCTGCTCGAGGCCTGCCCGGCCGATGGTTGCAGCGCGGACCGTGAACTGGAGCGACGCTGGTCGCGCAACATGATGCTAAACAAGTGGCTTGAATACTGCTTCGAACGCGGCCACCGCTTCACCCACGACTGATCCCACATGCGCATGGTTGCGCAATTCTTGAAACGCCTCAGGCAGCTGGGGTTCGTGCGCAAGGCGCTCGGCGAAAGCCGCGAAGCCGAGCCGGAGGAGGTGCGCGTCCTGCACCTGTTCCGCAATCGCATCGAACTGAAGAAGTCCTTCAGCAGCGCGCAGGAGGAAATCCAGCGACTGAAGGATCGCGTCAAGCAGCAGGAAGGCGCGACCGCGCGCGTCCAGGAACTGCTGCAGGGACTTGAAGCGAGGCTCGCGCAGCCAGCCACGGGCTACCAGGCGCTGGTGTTCTACCAGCTGCGCGAACTGTGGGTGCTCGGTCAAAGCCTGGTGCAGCAATTCGTCACCGAACTCGAGACGCAGCAGGTCGAGCGCGAACGCCGCGGGTTCTTTGCCGAGTTCAATCGCCGGCAGTTCGACCGTCGCCAGAGCATCGAAGCCAACTGCCAGGGCGCCGAGGAAGCCGCGCTGGCGGTGCGCGCGCGCGTCAACGAGCTCGAGCGCTACCTGGCCGGACTGCGCCGCTTCTGGCACTACTTCCATCGGCGCCGCGTGCGCCAGGAGCTGCATTCGGCAAACATCCAGTCGCTGCTGGCCGAGCAGACGCTGACCGAGGCGCGCGCCGAGCGCGCCGCGCTCGAGGCCGAGCAGCCGAACTTCACCGGCCTGTCGGTCGAGTCGCGCCGCGCAATCAACCTCGCTGCGGTGGCCTATGGGCAGGTGCTGCGCGAACGCCTGACGCGGACCGGGCTCTACGAGGCCACCTACCAGGCGAGCGGGCGGCGCGAGCCGGTGCCGGGTGAATACGGCGAACGCGAGCGTTGCGTGCAAATGATGGATGGGATCCAGGCGGCGCGCGCGCTGCTCGAGGAGCGGCGCGAACTGCTGCCGGACATCCGCGCGCGCGCCGACGCTTTCCGCAGGATTGCCCGCTACCGCGGCGAGGGCGATGTGGTGCCGGACGCGGCCAGCCTGGCGCCCGATGAAAGCGCCACCTCGTCATTGGTGCTGTCGGAAGACTGCTGGGAAATCTACCGCGTGCTTCTGCGTTAGCGGAGCGCTGGGGAGCGCATCGCAAACTCTTGGGCTAGGGCCGCGCGGCCGCCGTGGCAGTCGCGCTGGCGGCTGGCGCATTGGCCGAGGCAATCGCCAGTTCCGCGGTGATGCGCGCCGCTTCCGCCATGACGACATCGGGCTGTTCGTCGGCCGGCGCGTCGCTGAGCGCCTTCAACGGCGCCAATCCATCGGCCGTGCGGCGCACGTTCTCGCGCGCCAGCGCCTGCTGTTCCTCGGTCGTGCGTTCATGCTGGCGCTCGGCCAGGTTCAACGACAACGAATGGTCGGCGCGATTCTGCTCGAGAGCCGCGAGCGCGCCGACCAGCCACTGGTAGTCCGCGTCGTGCGCCGTGTGTTGCGATTGTTCCCGGGCGATCGTCTGCACGACATCGCCGAGCGGCGCGTCGGCGCGGAACGGCGCCGGCGGGATCCGGTCCCAGGGGAGCGGCGATTCCAGCGCGCCTTCACCGACGTCCTTGGCGTTGATGCGCGCCGGCAGTTCGATGTCCGGCTGCACGCCGTGCAGTTGCGTGCTCTCGCCGGTGACGCGGTAGAACTTCAGGAAAGTCACGTTGAGCTGTCCGCCGGTCGGCTCAGGCGACCAGCGATGATCGAGCGAGATCACTTCCTGCACGGTGCCCTTGCCGAACGTGGTCTGGCCGAGCACCAGGCCGCGGTGGTAATCCTGCATCGCGGCCGCGAAGATTTCCGAGGCTGAGGCGCTGGTGCGGTCGACCAGCACGGCCAGCGGTCCGGAGTA
>JAFEDW010000279.1 GCA_018241455.1 Pseudomonadota bacterium
GCACCGCGGCGGCGAGCGCCGCGGCGGTGCCGGCCGTGGCCACCAGCTCGAAGCCGCGCGCACGGAGCTTCTGTGCCAGCTGCACCGCGCCAGCCTTGTCGCGCTCGCGCACGCTCAGCAGGCACACGCCGGTGCGCGGCAGCACCACGCCGGAGGCGGCCTGGCTCTTGGCGTAGGCCTCGCCGAAGGTGCGCCCCGTGCCCATGACCTCGCCGGTCGATTTCATCTCCGGCCCGAGGATCGGATCGGCTTCCGGGAACTTGTTGAACGGGAACACCGCCGCCTTGACCGAGAAGTACGGCGGCACGCGCTCGCGCAGCATGCCGAGCGCCCTGAGCTTGCGGCCGGTCATGACGCGCGCGGCGAGCTTCGCGATCTGCACGCCGGTGGTCTTGCCGACGAACGGCACGGTGCGCGAGGCGCGCGGATTCACTTCCAGCACGAACACCGTGCCGTTCTGGATCGCGAACTGGATATTCATCAGGCCGACGACCTGCAGCGCGTGCGCGAGCTTGCGGGTCTGCTCGCGCAGTTCATCCTGGAGCTCGCGCGACAGGCTGATCGGCGGCAGCGAGCAGCTCGAGTCGCCCGAGTGCACGCCCGCCTGCTCGACGTGCTCCATGATGCCGCCGATCAATACATCGGTGCCGTCGCACACGGCGTCGACATCGACTTCGATCGCGACATCCAGGAAGCGGTCGAGCAGCACCGGTGAATCGTTCGACACCTGCACGGCGCTCGCCATGTAGGCGCGCAGGTCGTCCTCCTTGAACACGATTTCCATCGCGCGCCCGCCCAATACGTACGAGGGCCGCACCACCAGCGGGTAGCCCACTTCGCGCGCCAGCGCCACGGCCTGCTCTTCGGTGCGCGCCGTCGCGTTGGCCGGCTGGCGGAGCCCCAGCCGCTTGATCAGCTGCTGGAAGCGCTCGCGGTCTTCCGCGATGTCGATCGAATCGGGGGTCGTGCCGATGATCGGCGCACCGGCCGCCTCGAGCGCACGCGCCAGCTTCAGCGGCGTCTGGCCGCCGAACTGCACGATGACGCCCTCGGGCTTCTCCTTGTGGATGATTTCCAGCACGTCTTCCAGCGTCAGCGGCTCGAAATACAGCCGGTCGGAGGTGTCGTAATCGGTCGAAACCGTTTCCGGGTTGCAGTTGACCATGATGGTCTCGAACCCGTCTTCGCGCAGCGCCAGCGCGGCGTGCACGCAGCAGTAGTCGAATTCGATGCCCTGCCCGATGCGGTTCGGGCCGCCGCCCAGGATCATGATCTTGCGGCGCTTGTCAGGCTCTGCCTCGCATTCCTCTTCATAGGTCGAGTACAGGTAGGCGGTCGCGGTGGCGAACTCGGCCGCGCAGGTGTCGACGCGCTTGTACACCGGCAGCACGCCGAATTCGCGCCGCCGCGTGCGGATCTGCTGCTCGGTGTTGCGGGTCAGCGTGGCCAGGCGCCGATCGGAAAAACCCTTGCGCTTGAGCTCGCGCAGCCGCTCGACGCCGAGCGAGGACTCGCCCTCGCGGCGCACGCGCGCCTCTTCGTCGATGAGGTCGCGGATCTGGGCCAGGAACCAGGGATCGATGCCGGTCAGCTCCTGGATCTGCTGCTGCGACCAGCCGGCGCGCATCGCATCGGCCACGTACAGCAGGCGGTTGGCGCCCGGCGCGCGCAGCTCGAAGGCAAGCTGGTTCGAGGTGTCATCGGTCAGCGGCAGCGTCAGGATCGGGTCGAACCCGTCGAGCCCGGTCTCGAGGCCACGCAGCGCCTTGTGGAGCGACTCCTGCAGCGTGCGGCCGATGGCCATGACTTCGCCGACCGACTTCATCTGCGTCGTCAGCCGGTTGTTGGCGGCGGGAAATTTCTCGAACGTGAAGCGCGGCACCTTGGTGACCACGTAGTCGATCGTCGGCTCGAAGGAGGCCGGCGTCGCGCCTCCGGTGATCTCGTTGCGCAGTTCATCGAGCGTGTAGCCGACGGCGAGCTTGGCCGCGACCTTTGCGATGGGAAAGCCGGTGGCCTTGGACGCGAGAGCCGAGGAACGCGAGACGCGCGGATTCATCTCGATGACCAGCAGCCGCCCGTCACGCGGATTGACCGCGAACTGCACGTTCGAGCCGCCGGTCTCGACGCCGATCTTGCGCAGCACCGCGATCGAGGCGTCGCGCATGCGCTGGTATTCCTTGTCGGTGAGCGTCTGCGCCGGCGCCACGGTGATCGAATCGCCGGTGTGCACGCCCATCGGATCGAGGTTCTCGATCGAGCAGACGATGATGCAGTTGTCGGCCTTGTCGCGCACCACCTCCATCTCGAACTCTTTCCAGCCGATGACCGATTCCTCGATCAGCACCTCGTTGGTCGGCGAAGCCTCGAGCCCGCGCGCGACGATGGCCTCGAATTCCTCGCGGTTGTAGGCGATGCCGCCGCCACTGCCGCCCATCGTGAACGAAGGCCGCAGCACGACCGGGAAGCCGAAGTTCGCCTGCACGCCGATGGCCTCGTCCATGCTGCGCGCGATCTGCGACTGGGGCGTCGCCAGCCCGATCTCGTGCATCGCGTTGCGGAACAGCTCGCGGTCTTCGGCCATGTCGATCGCGGCACGCGAGGCGGCGATCATCTCGACGTCGAACTTCTCCAGCACGCCCTCGCGCGCCAGGTCGAGCGCGGTATTGAGCGCGGTCTGCCCGCCCATCGTCGGCAGCAGCGCATCGGGCCGCTCCTTTTCGATGATGCTGGCGATCGTGCGCCAGTTGATCGGCTCGATGTAGATGGCATCGGCCATCTCGGGGTCGGTCATGATCGTGGCCGGGTTGGAGTTGACCAGGATGACCCGGTAGCCCTCCTCGCGCAGCGCCTTGCAGGCCTGCGCGCCCGAATAGTCGAACTCGCACGCCTGGCCGATGATGATCGGGCCCGCGCCGATGATCAGGATGCTCTCGATGTCGGTGCGTTTCGGCATCGCTCGCTTACCCTAACCCTCGGCCGCCTGCTTGCGGGCCGCGCTGCGCAGCGCGCGCAGCTGGGTCTGCAGCCGGCGCAGC
>JAFEDW010000027.1 GCA_018241455.1 Pseudomonadota bacterium
TAGTCCGGCAGGAATTTGGGTAACAGCCTGCACAGTCGCGCAATTCGCGCATGGCCACCGGGCCACGCGCGCCATAATGCCCCAAGCCCGCCGTGGGCGCCGCCCGGAGCGAATTTGCATGAACACCCAGTGCCCTGCGCATCCAGTCGCGACATGCGCCGCCGCCCTGTTCGCCGCCGCACTCTGCTTCGCTCCATTGCCCACATGGGCTGCGCCGCCCGCAACCGCGACCGGCGCGGCGGCGACAGCTGCCGCAAACCCGTCGGCTCCGTACGTCATGCCGGACGCCGAGACCTGGGACATCACCTCGTCCGCCGGCAAGCCGTATCGCATCTTCGTCTCGCGCCCCGAGGGAGATCCGCCGGCAGGCGGCTTTCCGGTACTCTACGTGCTCGACGGCAATGCGTTCTTCGCGGGCTTCGCCGAATCACGCTGGACGCAGAACATCATGGACGCCTCGCTCGGGCGCACGATGATCGTCGCCGTCGGTTATCCGCTCGATGACAACAAGCCCTATGCCTTCGAGCGGCGCATGGAGGATTTCACGCCGCCCTGGGCCAGTCCGATGCCGCCCTCGGAACGCCCGTTTGCGAAGTGGGCGGCGGGGGGCTGGGAGCCGTTCTACAAATTCCTGGTCGACGACCTGCGGCCAGCGGTGGCCAGCCGGTACCACATTGACCCGAACCGCCAGTCACTGTTCGGTCATTCGCTCGGTGGCCTGTTTGCACTGCACGTGCTCTACAAGCATCCCGAATCCTTTTTCGCGATCGTCGCAGCGAGCCCGTCGATCTACTGGAACGGTGCGAGCATCCTGGCGGAGGAACGCGAGTTCGCCAGTCACCTGGCCAATGCGCCGCCGAAGTCCCCGATCGCGCGCCTGCTGATGGTCGTGGGCAGCCGCGAAGAAACGCGACTCGAGCAGATGGATGCCGAGGACCTGGCCAAACGGCTCGAGCCGCTCTCGGCCTATGGTCTGCGCAGCCGCTTCCAGGTCTACGAAGGCGAACCGCACCTGGGCGTGCCGACGCGCGCCATCACCGACACGATGCGTTTCGTGTTCACCTGGCCGTGACCCGGGCGCAGCAGCGCCGCGCCGGCCGCGGGCGCGGACGCGGTGTTCAGCCGGGCGGCGCGCCGTGCGTCGTGCCGAGCGCCGCGGCCAGCAGTCCCTGTTCACGCGAGAGTTGCACCGCGGCGCGACGTGAATCCACGCCCATCTTGGCGAACAGCGACTTCAGCCGGTATTTCACCGTGTTCGGCGAGACTTTCAGGAGACGCGCGATTTCCTTGTTGGTGTAGCCCTTGTCGAGGTGGCGCAGCGTCAGCAACTCGGACTCGCTGAGGATGGTGGATTCGCCCTGGCGTGCGGCGGTGCTGCGCAGCAGCCGGCGTAGCCGCCGCAGGAACTTGTCGCGAAAGCGGTCGGTCTCGTGCGGGTTTTCGTCGAGCGGCTCCTCGTCGAGCGAGCCGAGCACCAGGAAGCGGCGGCATTCGAGGAACGGACCGATGAACCCCTGGAACATCGCCATGCTGACGGCATCGTTGAAACGGGCGGCGGCCTTCTGGGCCGTTCCCGCCAGCTCGTGCGCCTGCGCGGCGAGGATCGCCAGCGTGATCAGCAGCCGGCCGTGGCCGTGTTGTTGCGCCCAGCGCTCGATGCTCTCTATTTCCTGCAGCGCGGCCGCGTGCTCGTTCGCGCACAGCCGCAGCTTGATGCGGCAGATCGAGGCCACGATCGCGACCTGTCGGTACACCGGGAATTCCTCGCGCATCGCATCGGCCAGCGCATCGAGCTTGACCAGCCGTGCGGTGGCCTGCGCGTCGGTGAAGCGGCCGGCATAGATCGCCGCCTCGACGTCATGCACGTTCGCCAGGAGCCCGAGCTGGTGCAGGTGACGGCGGCGCGCGGTGCCGCGCATCCGCTCGATCACTTCCTGCACCCCGGCCGGGTGCGTCACCAGCGTCGCGCGGATCGCCGCGCCGAAGGCGGAGGCGTAGACCTCGAACCAGCCATCCGAGTGCTCCATGTGCGGGAACGCCCAGTCGAGCAGGTCCATCGCCTCGCGCACCGCGCCCTGCTCGAACTTGACTTCGGCCTGGTGCGCGGCGCAGTTCGCGGCCAGGTCGGAGCGCGGGCCGTAGGCGTTGTGGATGCTGGCCATCGCCTCGTCCAGGATCGCCGCCGCCTCCTCGAGCCGCCCCTGCGCCAGCACGACGCGCGCCTCGAGGAAACGCGTGAACAGGTCACCATATAAGGAGTGCAGCGCCTGGTGGTGCGAGCGCGCCCGGCGGATGGGTTCGAGTGCGCGCTCCAGCCAGCCGCACTCGCAATACTTGTTGCCCAGCGACTCGTACACGTTCGAGAGCATCAGGTGGTCGTGCGAGGGGAGGCTGCGGATCAGCGATTCCTTGGCGAGCAGGTCCGCCAGCCGGATCGGCGCGTTCTCGTATTCGGCCAGCACCTCGCCGACCAGGTTGACCTCGGTCCACAGGTCGGGCGCGAGCTCGGCGTGTTCGAGCGCGGCGCGGAACTCGTCGTAGCTGTTGCGGGCGGCGTCCATCTCGCCCTGCTTGATCAGCCGGTAGACGCGCGCGAGCACCAGCCGCGGGTGGCTTGCGATCACCGCTTCCGGGAGCTGAGCGAGCCCGGCGACGAGCGCGTCCATCCGGCCTTCGGGAATCAGGCGCCAGCCGCCGGCGGCGTCGAGCACCTGGGCGACGAGGTCCACGTCCTCGGCCAGCACCGCGTGCCGCACGGCCTCGTGCACCTCATTGCGCGCGGCGAACCAGCGCGCGGCCAGCGTGTGCAGCTGACGGAACTTCGCCGGCTGCCGCCGCTTGAGTCGACTACTGAGGATATCGGTGAACAGCTGGTGATAACGGTAGGTGATGTGCTCGGCATCCAGCGGTACGATGAACAGGTCCGCTCGCTCCAGTTGTTCCAGCACCATCGCGCCGTCGCTGCGCTCGCACAGCAGGTCCACCAGTTCGCCGGTGACCTTGTTGAGGATCGAGGTGTACGAAACGACCGTCTCGAGATCGCGCGGCAGGCTCGCCAGCACCTGTTCCGAGAGGTAGGTCGCCAGCTGCCAGTCGGGACCTGAAAACCCGGAGATCATTTCGCCGCGATCGCTCCCGGAGCGCAGCGACAGGGCGGTCATCTGCACCGCGATCGGCCAACCTTCAGTGCGTTCGACCAGTCGCGCGATATCCGCGCTGGATAATGTCGCCGCGCGGGCGTTGCGCAGCACTTCCTCGGCCTCTTCCAGGCTGAAGCGCAGGTCGGCGGCGCCGAGCTCGAGCAGCTCGTGGTCGGCCGCGAGTTCCGCGTAGCCGAGATCGGGCCGGTCGCGCGAGGAAATGACGAAGTGCGCCATCGGCGGCAGCAGCCGCAGCAGCGTGCGCAGGAATGCGCACACCGCAGCGCTCTCGGCCCGCTGGAAGTCATCGAGTATGACGACCACGTCGCCGGCAGCGCGCACCAGGCGGTTGACGATCGCGGACGTGGCGGCACGGAGCGGTGCGTTCTCGCCGAGCCGCCCGCCGGCGATGCCGACCATCAGCGAATCGGCGAAGCGGATTGCGTCGCTCTCTTCTTCTTCCAGCGTGAGCCAGATGACCTCGAGCCCGCGGTTGCGCAGCGTCGCGTGCCACTGGGCCAGCAGGCTGGTCTTGCCGTATCCGGCTGGCGCGTGGATCAGCGTGAGCCGGCGCGTGGCGATACCTTCGTCGAGCCGGCGCACCAGCGCCGACCGGCTCACCTGGTGAGCGCCACGCACGGGAGGCGCGAACTTCGTCGCAATCGGGTCGGTCTGCTTCATCGCGGAACAGGGCTCGTCGCGGGGCATGGTCTGCGGAAATCTGCTGCCCGGACGATCGTAGCACGCGGATAACGGGAGTCCGGCCGGGGCGCCTACCCACTGCGCCGGGCCGTCCTACCCGCCGCGGCGACGCGGAAGCGTCGCGGCGGGGGCTAGGATGCCGGCCATGCGGCTGGGAATAGATGTCGGGGGAACGAACACCGACGCGGTGCTGGTTTCCCGCGGCGCGGTCGTCGCGGCCGCGAAGCGCCCCACGACCGCCGATGTCAGCAGCGGCATCGTGAACGCCACGCGCGCGGTGCTGCACGAGGCCGGGCTGGACGGCAGCACCGTCACGCGCGTGATCATCGGCACGACGCACTTCGCCAACGCCTTCGTCGAGCAGCAGGACCTGCTCGAGGTCGCCGTGCTGCGCCTCGCGGGCCGGAGCGCCGCGTCGGTGCCGCCGATGAGCGGCTGGCCGAAGGCGCTGCGCGAGCGGGTGGCCGGTCCCTGCTTCCAGCTGCCGGGCGGCTACGAATTCGACGGCCGCGAAAACTGCGCCTTCGACGAGCACGCGGTGCGCGACGCCGCCGGCGCGATCCGCGCCGCGGACGTCGACGCGGTGGCCATCTCGTGCGTGTTCTCGCCGATGCGCCCGGACATGGAACAGCGCGCGGCCGCGATCCTGCGCCAGGAACTGCCGGGCGTGCTGCTGACGACCTCGGCCTCGATCGGCCGCATCGGCTTCCTGGAGCGCGAGAACGCCACGATCATCAACGCCTCGCTGATGGGCATCGCGCGCCGCATCATGCAGTCGATCGACGGTGCGCTGCTGGAAGCCGGCGTGCGCGCGCCCTGCTACGTCACGCAGAACGACGGCACCGTGGCGACCTCGGCGTTCGCCGCCGAGTTCCCGGTGCTGACCTTCGGTTCCGGCCCGACCAACAGCATGCGCGGCGCGGCCTTCCTCACCGGCGTGCAGGATGCGATCGTGATGGACGTGGGCGGCACGACCACCGACATCGGTGCACTGGTCCACGGCTTTCCGCGCGAGTCGTCGATCGCGGTCGAGATCGGCGGCGTGCGCACCAACTTCCGCATGCCCGACCTGCTGTCGATCGGCCTGGGCGGCGGCACTCGCATCCGCCTCGGCAACGGCACGCACGAACTCACGGTCGGGCCTGACTCGGTCGGCTTCCGGCTGATCGACGAGGCGTACCTGTTCGGCGGCAGCACGCTGACCGCGAGCGACATCGCGGTGAAGGCCGGGCTGGCCGCGTTCGGCGACCCGGCGCGCGTGCCGGTTTCCTCGCCGCAGGTGATCGCGCAGATCCTCGAGCGCTTCCGGCAGGTCTTCGAGGAAGGGCTCGACCGGATGAAGACCACGGCCGCCGACGTGCCGGTGATCCTGGTCGGCGGCGGCAGCATGCTCGTGCCGCGCACGCTGCGCGGCGCCTCCCGGGTGGTCGTGCCCGAGCACGCGGCCGTGGCCAACGCGGTGGGCGCGGCCGTGGCGCTGGTCGGCGGCGAGGCCGACCGGATCGTTTCCTACGAGGGCGTCGAACGCAAGGCGGCGCTCCTCGAGCTCGAGCGCGTGGCCTTCGACAGCGCAGTCGCGGCCGGCGCCGACCCGGGCACGTTGCGGGTGGTCGATGTCGACGAGACTTTCCTCAGTTACCTGCCGGGTGCGCACGCGCAGGTGCGCGTGAAGGTGGTCGGCGACCTGGCCACGGCCGGAGCGGGCACATGACCAGCGTGGTGATCCCGAAGGCGCGCGAGCTGACACTGCCCGACCTCAAGGACCTGGCGCGCGGCTGCGCATTCCTCGGTTCCGGCGGCGGTGGCGACCCGCACACCGCGATGATGGAACTCGAGGCGCTGATCGGGCCTGACTCGACCGTGCAACTGATCGATGCCGGTGCGCTCGGCGACCGCGACCTGGTCGTGCCCTGCGGCTGGATCGGCGCCCCGACCGTCTCGGCGGAGAAACTGCCGAGCGGCGAGGAAGCGCTGCTCGGCCTGCGCCGGCTCGAGACATTGCTCGGCCGCGACGCCGACGCGGTCATCCCCGTCGAGATCGGCGGCAGCAACGGGCTCGCGGCCGTGCTGCTCGCGCTCCGTGCCGGACTACCGCTGGTCGATTGCGACGGCATGGGCCGCGCGTTCCCGGAATCGCAGATGGTGATCTTCAACATCCGCGGCCTGCGCGCCTGCCCGGCAGTGCTGACCGACGACAAGGGCAATTGCGTGGTGATCGAGGCGGTGGACAATGTCGGCGAGGAGCGCATCGCGCGCTCGGCGTCGGTCGCGTTGGGCGGCACCTGCCACCTGGTCGAATACCCGCTCAGCGGCCGGCAGGTCAACGAGACCGCGCTGTGCGGCACGGTCACCGATGCGCTCGCGATCGGCCGCGCGATCCGCCTCGGGCGCGAGGCGCATGGCGATCCGTTCGCGGCGCTGTTCGCCGCGCTCAAGGCCTCGCAGCAGTTCAGTCGCGCCGGCGTGCTGTTCGATGGCAAGATCGTCGACATCCGCCGCGAGACGAAGGATGGCTTCTCGCTCGGTTGCGCGGTCATCGAGGCCTTCGGCGGCGCGGAGCGACTCGAGGTCGAGTTCAAGAACGAGAACCTGGTGGCGCGGGTCGGCGGCGAGATCCGCGCGCTCGTCCCCGACCTGATCACGATCGTCGATCGCGAGACCGCCGAGACGATCGTGACCGAGCGTTTGCGCTACGGGCAGCGCGTCAAGGTGATCGGCGCCAGCGCACCCGCCGCGCTGTGCGAACCGGCCTCGCTCGCGGTGCTGGGCCCGCAGGCCTTCGGCCTCAAGACCGCGTACCGGGGCATCGCCGAGCTCAATGGCTGGAAGTGAGGTGACGGCCGTGATGAAGATCGCTCTTCTGCAACTCGTGGCCGCACTGGCGCTGGGGCCGGTCGCGCTCGCGCACCCCGCATCGCCGGCCGACCTGATCCTGGCCAACGCCAACATCCGCACGCTCGATGCCGCGCAGCCGCGTGCCGACTGGATCGCGATCGAAGGCGGGCGCATCGCGGCGCTCGGGAGCGGGGCGCCGCCGCGCTCGCTCACCGGGCCGGCCACGCGCGTCGTCGACGTCCACCGCAAGCTCATCCTGCCGGCCTTCCTCGATGCGCACACGCACCCGGTCTGGGGCGGCCTGAGCTACGGCCACTGCGCGCTCTACGACGGCAACTCGATCGCCGACTACCAGGCGCTGATCGCCAAGTGCGCGAAGGAAGATCCCGATGCCAAGTGGCTGTACGGCACGGGCTGGCGCGATGGCCTGTTCGCGCCGAACGGCATTCCGGACAAGCACCTGATCGATGCGGTCGTCGCCGATCGCCCGGCCGCGTTCTCGAATGTCGGCGGCCACGGCCTGTGGCTGAATTCAAAGGCGCTGGAGGCCGCGGGCATCACGCGCGACACACCCGACCCGCCGCACGGGCGCATCGACCGCGACGCCAACGGCGAGCCGATCGGCGGCCTGCAGGAAGCCGCGGTGCAGCTGGTGACTTCGAAGCTGCCGCCGCCGTCAGAGGCGGCGCGCGAGCAGGCGCTGCTGTACGCGATCCATTACTTCAACAGCGTCGGCATCGTCGGCTTCCACGACGCGCTGGTGCCGGTGCGCAACGAGGGTGCCGCGCAGGTCATCCCGCCATTCGTCCCGGAGACCTACCTGACGCTCGAGGCCAGCGGCCGACTGAAAGCCTACGTCACTCTGGCGCTCGGCTGGGATCGCGGCGCGGGGCTCGAGCAAGTGAAGGATATCGAAGCCGTGCAGCGGCGGCTGGCCGCTGGCGGCATCGCGGCGCACACGGTCAAGTTCCTGCTCGATGGCGTGCCGGTGCAGCGGACCGCGGCGCTGATCGATCCCTACGCCGACAAGCCCGATGAACGCGGCGCGCTCGAGATCGATCCGCCGGTGCTCGACCAGGCCGTGGCCGCGCTCAGCCGCGATGGCTTCCAGGTGCACTTCCATGCGATCGGCGATCGTGCGGTGCAGGCCTCGCTCGATGCGCTGGCGTACGCGAAGTCGAAGCTGGGGCGGCCGCTGGACCGGCCGTTGATCTCACACGTCAACCTGGTGGCGCCGGCCGATCGCGAGCGCTTCCACGCACTCGGCGCGATACCGATCTTCCAGCCGCTGTGGGCCAGCATGGACGATTACATGAAGCTGGTGGCGGTGCGCGTCGGCCCGCAGCGGATGACGCACATGTATCCGGTCGCGACGCTGATGCACCACGGCGTGATGATCGCCTACGGCTCCGACTGGCCGGTTGCCTCCGCCAATCCCTTCGAGGGCATCGAGGTGGCGTTGACCCGTCGCGCTCCCGGCGAGAAGAGCGGCGAACAGTTATCACCCAGCGAATGCATCGGGCTCGATGACGCGCTGCTCGACTACACGCTGCACGCGGCCTACACGATGCACCTCGAGGACCGCACCGGGAGCCTCGTGGCCGGCAAGGACGCGGACCTGATCGCGGTCGACCAGGATGTCTACGCGGTGCCGACCGATCGCATCGGCAAGACGCACGTGCTGCTCACGCTGTACAAGGGCGAAGCCGTGTACGGCGAGTTCGGCAAACTCTAGGGAGCGCAGCCGTGGTCGAATATCCGCATCTCTTCATCAACGGCGCCTGGGTCCCGCCGGTGGACGGCGAGCTGGTGGAGAGCATCGATCCCTCGACCGGCCGTCCGTGGGCGCGAGTGGCATTCGGCGGCGCGGGCGACATCGACGCCGCGGTGCGCGCCGCGCGCGCGGCCTTCGGGCCGTGGAGCCGCCGCCCCGGCCATGAACGCGCGGCGCTGCTGCGCAAGCTCGCCGTGGCCTACGAGGCCGCCGCGCCGGAGCTCGCGCGGCTCGAAACCACCGACAACGGCCGCGCACTGCGGGAGACGAAAGCGGACGTCGGCGGCCACGCCAACTCCTGGTACTGGTACGCATCGCTCGCCGACAAGAATTCCGGCCGGACGATCCCGATCGAGGATGCGGTGCTGGCCTTCACCACGCGCAAGCCCGTGGGCGTGGTCGGCGCGATCACGCCGTGGAATGTCCCGCTGATGTCGGCGCTGTGGAAACTCGGGCCCGCGCTGGCCGCCGGCTGCACCGTGGTGCTCAAGCCCGCCGAGCACACGCCGGTGACTTCGCTCGAGCTCGCGCGCCTGTTCGAGCAGGCCGGGTTTCCGCCGGGCGTCGTCAACGTCGTGCCCGGCTGGGGCGCGGGCGGCGCCGGCGAAAGCCTGGTCGCGCATCCGGGCGTGAACAAGATTGCGTTCACCGGCGAAGGCGCGACCGCGCGCGCGATCCTGCGCAACGGCGCCGAGACCTTCAAGCGCTTCACGCTCGAGCTCGGCGGCAAGGCGCCGCACGTCATCTTCGCGGATGCGGATTTCGACGCGGCGATGAACGCGGCCACCGGTTCGGCGTGGGCGCTGTGCGGCCAGAGCTGCGCGCTCGGCGCGCGCGTGCTGGTGCAGCGGCCGATCTATGCGCGCGCGGTCGAGGAATTCACGCGCCGCGCCGCGCGGGTGCGCGTCGGCCCGCCACTGCACGAGGCCACGCACATGGGGCCGCAGGCCCATGCCGAACAGCTCGCCAAGACGCTGTCCTACATCGAGATCGGCAAGCGCGAAGGCGCCGAGCTCGTGTTCGGCGGCGCCCGGCCCGGCGGTGATGCCCTGGCCGGCGGCTTCTACGTGCAGCCGACGGTGTTTGCGAGCGTCCGCAACGACATGCGCATCGCGCGCGAGGAAATCTTCGGTCCGGTCGCCGCGCTGATTCCGTTCGACGACGAGGACGAGGCGGTCGCACTCGCCAACGACTCGAGCTACGGCTTGACCGCCGGCGTGTGGACGCAGGACGTGGGCCGCGCATTGCGCGTCTCCTCGCAGATCGAGGCGGGCATGGTGTGGGTGAACACCTACCGCTACATCCGCTGGTCGACGCCGTACGGCGGCGTCAAGCAGAGCGGTTGGGGCCGCGAGAACGGCACCGAGGCGCTCGAGCCTTATCTCGACGTGCACACGACCATCATCAGCAAGACCGGGAAGTTCGCCGACCCTTACGCGACCTAGGCGGCGGCGCCGGGCAGCAGGCGCGGCGCCGCACAGGAGTACCACATGCGACTACGCAACAAGTGCGCCATCATCACCGCGGCGGCCTCGGGCATGGGCCGCGCCGGCGTCGAGATCTTCGCGCGCGAAGGAGCGCGCGTCGCGGCCGTCGACATCAACGCCGATGCGCTCGCCGCGCTGGCCGCCGACATGCAGCGCCGCGGCGTGACGATCGAGACCGTGCAGGCCGACCTGTCCGATGCGGCGCGCGCCCGCGCCGCGATCGAGGAGGCCACGCGCCGGCTCGGCGGCGTGGACGTGCTGTGGGCGCACGCGGGCAGTCCGGGCCCTGGCGATGTCGAGCGCCTCGACCTGCCGGCCTACGAGCGCGCGATGGCGCTGAACGTCACCTCGGCCATCGTCACCGCCGGCGGCGTTGTCGCGTCGATGCGCTCGCGCGGCGGCGGCTCGATCCTGTTTACCGCCTCGGTCTCGGGCGTGGTCGGCTCGATCTTCAGTCCGATCTATTCAGCGGCGAAATTCGCGGTGGTCGGATTGACGAAATCGCTGGCGCTGAAATACGCCAAGGACGGCATCCGTGTGAACGTGCTGTGCCCGGGGCTGGCGGACACGCCGATGAAATCCGCATTCACCAGCCGCTCCGGCGACCCGGAGGAGGCGCGGCTCAACGAGGAACGGCTCATCGCCACCGTGCCGATGGGCCGGCTGTGCCGTGCCGACGAAGTGGCGCTGGCCGCGTTGTGGCTCGCCTCGGACGAAGCATCGTTCGTGACGGGCGTGGCGCTGCCGATCGATGGCGGATACACGGCCCGCTGAAGCGGGCGCGCAAGGGGGTCGACATGGGTAATGATCCGGAATCCGCGTTGCAGGAACTGCCGATGCATTGGCGGCAGGTGCTGGCCGTGGCGGCGTGCGTGGCGCTCAACAGCCTCGACGGGTTCGACGTGCTCGCGATCAGCTTCGCCGCGCCCGGCATCGCCACCGAGTGGGGCATCACCAAGGCCATGCTGGGCGTCGTGCTGTCGGTGGAACTGTTCGGCATGGCGATCGGCTCGGCGGCGCTCGGCAACTTCGCCGATCGCCTCGGACGCAAGCCCACGATCATCGGGTGCCTGGCGATGATGGCCGTGGGCATGTTCGCCGCGGCGATGGCGCACACGATCCCGGCGCTCGCGGCGGCGCGGCTGCTGACCGGGCTCGGCATCGGCGGCATGATCGCCACGACGAGCGCGATCGTCGCCGAGACTTCCAGCGCGCGGCGGCGGAGCCTGAACCTGGCGCTGAACATCGCGGGCTATTCGGCCGGCGCGATCCTGGGCGGATCGGTGGCGACGGCGCTGCTGGCAGCGGGCCACAACTGGCGCTCGGTGTTCCAGTTCGGCTTCCTCGCGACGCTGGCCGCGCTGCCGCTCGCTGCGCTGGCGCTGCGGGAATCACTGGGGTTCCTCCTCTCCGAGCGTCCGCGCAATGCACTGGCGCGAATCAATCGCGTGCTGGCCAGCTACGCGCGCGAAGCGCTGACGGAACTGCCGCCGCCGCGCCCGCGGCAATCGGCGGCGCCGATCGCGACGCTGTTCACGCCGCGCTTCCTGCCCGCGACCGTGCTGCTCACGGTCGCCTACCTCGCGCAGATCATGGTGTTCTACTTCATGCAGAAGTGGATCCCGAAACTGGTCGTGGACATGGGGCACACGCCTGCCGAGGCGGGCCGCGTGCTGGTGATCGCGAACATCGGCTGCCTCGCCGGCGCGCTGGCGATCGGGCTGGTGTCGCAATGGCTGAAGCTCGTGCCGATCATCCTGGCCGCGATGGGCTGCGCGTTCGTGTTCGTGACCGGCATCGGCGCCGGCAGCTGGAGCCTGCAGCAGATGTCGGTGATCTGCGCCTGCGCGGGTTTCTTCATCAATGCGGCCGTCATCGGCCTGTACCCGGTGATGGCACGCACTTTTCCGGCCGAGGTGCGCGCCAGCGGCATCGGCTTCGCAATCGGCGTCGGCCGCGGCGGCGCGGCCCTGGGCCCGATGGCCGCGGGCGCGATGCTTGCTGCCGGCTACCCGCTCAGCGTCGTCGCACCGGTCATGGGCACCGGCGCGCTGGTGGCCGGCCTGATGCTGGTGCTGCTCTCGCGCCGCACACCAAAGGAGCAGCGCGCATGAGCCAGGCGAACGGAGGATGCATCATGACGAGATTGACTCGGGCGGCGGTCCTGGCTGCCGCGCTGCTGCTGGCGCCGGCGCCGGATGTGCTCGCGGCGGGCCCCGGCTACCACATCGTTGATCGGATCCCGATGAGCGATGGCTGGTGGGACTACGCCAGCTTCGATGCCGTGCACCGCCGCTTGTTCGTCGCCCGCGGCAACGGCGTGTTCAAGCTCGATGTCGACACCGGCCTGATCGACATGCGCATCGTGCCCGGCTCCGAAGGGCGCGCCGTCGTGCCGTTGCCGATCGGCGACCTGGTGCTGACGACGATGGCCGGCTACAGCATGGCGATCGTCTTTTCGGGGGACGATGGCAAGGTCAGCAAGATGTTCAGCCTGCGTGAGTCCCCGGATGCCGCCGTGTGGGAGCCGGTTGGCCGCCTGGTGTGGGCGATGGGCGGCCACGGCGAGATCGCGCTGCTCGACCCTGTGAAGCTCGAGGCCGCGGGCACCATCGATGCGGGAGAGCCGCTGGAGTTCTCCGTCACGGACGGCCGCGGCCGGGTGTTCGTCAACGGCACGGAGTCCGCATCGGTGATCGCCATCGACGCGGCGACCCGCAAGGTCGTCGGTCGCTGGAAAATGGACGGCTGCGAAGATCCATCGGGCATGGCCTATGCCGACGTGGCCGACGTCCTGCTGTCCGTGTGCGCGAACAAGCGGCTGTTCGTGCTCGATGCACGCAGCGGGAAAGTGCGAGCGACCGTACCCGTCGGCGCCGGCGCGGATGCGGTGATCTACGACCCGACGACTCGGCGGGCTTTCGTGCCCTCGGCGATCGACGGCCTGCTGACGATCGTCGAAGTGAAGGCCGCCGGCGACGTGCACGTGCTGGAGCAGGTGGCCACGCAGGTCGGCACGCGCACCGGCGCGATCGATCCGAAGACCGGCACGCTCTACCTGCCGACCGCGCGCTTCGGCACGCTCAACAAGCTGGGCTGGCCGGAAGCATTGCCCGGCACGGTGCAGCTGCTGGTGCTGCGTCCGCAGTCCTAGCGGCGCTCAGATCCACGGCGGCTCGTCGCCGCGCTGGATGAACGTGAGGAACACGCGCAGGTTCTCGCTCGGGTGCGTGTTCTCGACGCCGTGCGCCACTTCCAGCGGCGTGTGCACGTGGTCGCCTTGCGCCACGGCGACGATCCGGCCGTCGATCTGCATCTGCCCTTGCCCGTGCATGAAGTAGTAATACTCGTCGTACGAGCCGAGCTTGTTGCGGTCGTCGAGGAAATGGGTGTGCACACCCTCGCTCGCGCCCGGCGGCAGGTCGTAGACGATGAAGTACGCGGGCGCGGATGAGCCTGCGAACCGGAACAGCTTGATCCGGCCCTTGCCCTTGCCGTCATGGATTCCGGTCACCTCGACCATCCCGTCCGCTTCGGATTCCTTCGTCGAGACCGCCTTCGGCGCGCTGACCGGCGCCGCGGCGAGCAACCTCCGGCTCAGCATCGCGAAGCAGGCCCCGGCGGCGGTGATGGCATCACGGCGCGTGATCGGGCGGTTCATGCCGGTTCTCCGTGGATCTTGTGGGAGGCCAACGCGAAGCGCGGTTCGGGCTGGCCAGCGCCGAGTACGAGATCGGCGACGTAGCGTCCCACGGCCGGCCCCTGCTTGAATCCGTGGCCACTGCCGCCGCCGACCAGCCAGGCATTGCTCCAGTCCGGGTGCCGATCGATCAGCAGGTCGCCATTGTCGGTATTCTCGTACGGACAGACCCTCGATTCGGCCAGCGGCTGCTGCGCGAGGTCCGGAAAGCGCCGTGCGAGATAGGCCCGCACGTCCACCAGCGCCTGGTCGGTGATCCGGCGGTCGCCGGCGTCGGGATCGAATACGGGCCCATGCGCATCGAGCGCGATCTTGAAGCCGCGCGATTCGATGTCCGGAAAGCCGTAGTGGTAGTCCTTGCTGCTGATGTCGACCCAGGCCGGCAGGTGCGCGCCATCGAAGCGA
>JAFEDW010000280.1 GCA_018241455.1 Pseudomonadota bacterium
CATCCACCAGCTGCAGCAGCGACAGGTGCTCGGCGACCCACTCCGGCGCCACTTCCCAGAAACCGGCGAACGTGAACGACAGCGGCGCCCAGTCCGGCACCGCGCCAGCGCCCGCGGCCTGTTGGCTATAGCCGCACTGCCGGTTCGCCGGTACGGCCACGTCGATCTGCTTGGGATGCGGGAGCCCGAGGTTGGCCATGTAGCCGACGAAATCGCCTTCACTCAGGGAGCCGCCCAGGCGCGGGTTGAAGGCACGCTCCTCGGCGACCGAAGTGACGGTGTTGCCGCGGTAGTCATGGCCCGGATACAGCAGGCAGCCGTCGGGCAGCGCGAAGAGCTGGCCGTGGATCGAGCGGTACAGCGACCGCGCATCGCCGCCCTGGAAATCGGTGCGGCCGCAACCGCGCACCAGCAGGCAATCGCCGGTGAAGGCGCAGCTCGAGTCGTCGAGCACCAGCGTGATGCAGCCGGCCGTGTGCCCGGGGGTCTCGCGCACGGTGAGCGCGCGCTTGCCGAAGCCGATCGTATCGCCCTGCGCGACCAGACGGTCGGCCTTCGACGCGCCGCTGTGCACGCCGACGATGATCTCGCTGCCGTGCAGCTGCTTGAGCCGCCAGGCCGCCGTGATGTGATCGGCATGCACGTGCGTGTCGACGGTGGCGCGCAGTCTCAGCCCGAACTCGCGCAGCAGCGCGGTGTCGCGCTGCGCCTGCTCGTAGACGGGATCTATCAGCAGAGCTTCACGTACCGCTTCGTCTGCAAGCAAGTACGTGTACGTTGAAGAGACGGGATCGAACAGTTGCCGGAACAGCAGCATGGGATGGCTGGGGGACTAGGATTCGAACCTAGGTTAGCGGAGTCAGAGTCCGCGGTCCTACCACTAGACGATCCCCCACCCGTAAACGAGGGCACCACAGCCGCGACTGTACCAGCCACCGCCGCCCCTGCGGCGGTGACCGGCGTCGCGAATCAACGCTTCGAGTACTGCGGACCGCGGCGGGCCTTGCGCCGCCCGACCTTCTTGCGCTCGACCTCGCGCGCATCGCGCGTCACGAAGCCGGCCTGGCGGAGCGGTGCACGCAGCGTCGAATCATATTCCATCAGCGCGCGGGCGATGCCGTGGCGGATCGCGCCGGCCTGGCCGGTGATGCCGCCGCCCGTCACCTGCACGGTGATGTCGAACTTGCCGGTCAGCTGCACCAGCTCGAGCGGCTGCAGCACGATCATGCGGCCGGTCTCGCGGCCGAAGAACTCGTCGAGCGGCCGCTCGTTGACCGTGATCTTGCCGGTGCCCGCCTGCAGGTAGACGCGGGCGGTGGAGGTCTTGCGGCGGCCGGTGCCGTAGTCGGGTGAAACTGCCATGGGCTTTATGAATCCTGATGCTTACAGTTCGAGGGCTTTGGGTTGCTGGGCGGCGTGCGGGTGTTCACCGCCGGCGAACACATGGAGCTTGCGGAACATGTTCCGGCCCAGCGTGTTCTTCGGCAGCATGCCCTTGACGGCGATCTGCAGCGCGCGCTCCGGATGCTCCTTGAGCAGCTTGCCGAGCGGAATCGTCTTCAGGTTGCCGAGGTAGCCGGTGTGATGGTGGTAAAGCTTGTCGTCGAGCTTGTTGCCGGTGACCGCGATCTTGCCGGCATGCAGCACGACGATGTGATCGCCCATGTTCACGTGCGGGCTGTAATCGGCCTTGTGCTTGCCCTTCAGGCGATGGGCGATCTGAGTGGCCAGGCGCCCGAGCGTCTTGCCGCTGGCGTCGACCACGTACCAGTCGCCGCGCACGGTCGACGGATTGGCGAATATCGTCTTCATGATGCTGCTCGAAAACTCCAAAACGGGCCCGCCCGACGGGGTCGAAAGACCCTTGTGGCGTCAGGCGCCTACCGGAAAAATGGGCGCGGAAGTGTACTCAAGGCCCCCCGCCTTTGCAAAGCGCCTTTAGGCCCCCGCCAGGAGCCAGTGGCCCGCCTGGCTGACAGGTATATATAGTAGGAATATGGACCGGCCCCTGGCCCCTGTTTTGACCGCCGACAACCTGCTCCAGGCGGCCGATAACGCCCTGCGGGCGCTTTTTGCGCCGGCCCGGGCCAGCCGGACGCCCCCCAGCCTCCCGGACCCCCCGGTGCTCGAGGAAGCCGACCGGCGCCACGTCGCCGGGCTGATGCGGGTCAACCATGCCGGCGAAATCGCCGCCCAGGCCCTGTACCACGGCCAGGCCCTGATGGCCCGGGCCGGCAGCACGCGCGAATTCCTGCTGCGTGCAGCGGCCGAGGAAGGCGACCACCTGGCCTGGTGCGAACAGCGCCTTAGCGAACTCGGCGCTCGCCCGAGCCTGCTGAATCCGTTCTGGTACGCGGGCTCGTTCGCGATCGGCGCGGCCGCCGCGGCACTCAGTGATTCCCTGAGCTTGGGCTTCGTGGTGGAAACGGAGCACCAGGTAGAGAGTCACTTGGCCGAGCACCTCGAACGCCTGCCCGCGAACGACCTGCGCAGCCGGCGCATTCTCGAAACGATGCAATTCGATGAAGCCGGCCACGCGCAGGCGGCGACGCGCGCCGGCGCGCGCGAACTGCCCGCGCCGATCCGCGGCGCGATGCGATTGACCTCGCAACTGATGACCCGCACCGCCTACTGGATCTGACCGATTTACAAAAACCTTGCGGCCAGCAAGACTTATGTAATAAAAAGCGGGAATGAACCACCTCTCACGCGAACAAAGCGCAGGGCCTATGGAAGAGAATGTCAGGGCATTGAGCGACATTCCGGCAATCAACCGGTTCCTCAGTTATTGCCGGGTGCGTACCGTCCCTTCGAAAACCGTGCTGATCCACGCCGGCGACCTGCCCGACGTCCTCTACTACGTCATCAGCGGTTCGGTCGAAGTGATGATCGAGGACGAGGAAGGCAACGAGATGGTGCTGGCCTACCTCAACAAGGGCCAGTTCTTCGGCGAGATGGGCCTGTTCTACGAACAGCCGACGCGCAGCGCCTGGGTGCGCACGC
>JAFEDW010000281.1 GCA_018241455.1 Pseudomonadota bacterium
AAAACTCTGCGCGCCGAGCGAGACGCGGTTGATGCCCACGGCGCGGTAATCGGCAAAGCGTCCGTGCTCGACCGTGCCGGGATTGGCTTCCAGCGTGATCTCGGCGTCGGGCGCGAGCGTCGCACGCTCGCGCAAACGCTCGAAGAAGACCCCGAGCGCATCCGGCTCGAACAGGCTCGGCGTGCCGCCGCCCAGAAATAAGCTGCCGATCGGCCGGTCGCGCACGGCCGGCAATTGCGCCTCGAGGTCGACCAGCAAGGCATCGAGGTAGGCCTCTTGCGGCAGGTCGCCGTGCAGCGTGTGCGAGTTGAAGTCGCAGTACGGGCATTTGCGCACGCACCACGGGAAATGCAGGTACAGCGCGAGCGGCGGCAGGGCCGAACTCGCAGCCGCTGCGCCCGCGGCTTGCGCGACCGCGACGGACGCGTTCACGTCCAGCTGCCGAGCCGCGCGATCAGATCGCGCAGCGCCGCGCCGCGGTGGCTCAGCGCATTCTTGCGCGCCGGGCTCAGCTCGGCCGCGGTGCAGTTCAGTCCCGCCGGGATGAAATACGGGTCGTAGCCGAAGCCACCGTTGCCCACCGGCTCGAAGCCGATGCGCCCTTCCCACGAGCCTTGCGCCAGGATCGGTGTGCGGTCGCTCGGGCCACGCACCAGCGCCAGCACGCAGCGATAACGCGCGGTGCGCTGGTCTTCCGGCACGCCGTTCAGGTCCGCGATCAGCCGCAGGTTGTTCTGCTCATCGGTCGCGCCGACGCCGGCATAGCGCGCCGACCACACGCCGGGCCGCCCGCCGAGCGCGTCGACCTCGAGCCCCGAATCGTCGGCGAGCGCCGGGAGCCCCGAGCGTTCGGCCGCGTGCTGCGCCTTCAGCAGCGCATTGTCTTCAAAGGTGTTGCCGGTCTCCTCGATGCTGTCGATGCCGAGCTCGGATTGCAGCACCAACTCGATACCGCGCGGCGCGAGGAGCGTGGCGAACTCACGCTGCTTGCCGGGGTTTGCCGTGGCGAGGACAACTCTCATGGTCGCGAGTGTAGCGCCGTGCGGCGCAGCAAATGCGCGACTAGTCCGCCAGCGCCTGCGACTGCAGCGAGCACAGCTCGGCAGTGCCCTCGACCGCGAGGTTCAGCAGCGCGTCGAGCTCGTGGCGGCGAAACGCGTGGCCCTCGGCCGTGCCCTGCACCTCGATGAATGCGCCGCCGTTGTTCATGACGACGTTCATATCGGTCTCGGCTTCGGAGTCTTCCTCGTAGTCGAGGTCGAGCACCGGTACGCCGCCGACGATGCCGACCGAGACCGCGGCGACCTGCCCGTGCAGCGGGCTCGAAGACAGCGCCCGGCGCGCGCGCAAGCTCTCGACCGCATCCGCGAGCGCCACGTACCCGCCGGTGATCGACGCGGTGCGCGTGCCGCCATCCGCCTGCAGCACGTCGCAATCGAGCGTGATCGTGCGCTCGCCGAGCGCGCGCAGGTCGACGACCGCGCGCAGCGATCGTCCGATCAATCGCTGGATCTCCTGCGTGCGCCCGCTCTGCTTGCCGCGCGCCGCCTCGCGCCCCGAGCGCGTGTGCGTCGCACGCGGCAGCATGCCGTACTCCGCCGTGACCCAACCCTGGCCCTTGCCGCGCAGGAACCCGGGCACGCCCTCCTCGACGGTCGCGGTGCACAACACGCGCGTGTCGCCGAACTCGACCAGCACCGAGCCTTCGGCGTGGCGCGTGTAATGGCGTGTGAAGCGCACAGCGCGCAGCGCATCGGCGGCGCGGTCATTGCGGCGGGCGGGCATGGTGCTACTCCAGGAAACGCAGTGCGACGGCGGAAGTATTGTCGGATGAAGGCCCGGCCGTGGCCACCGCCAGCGTGCCGAGCGCGGCCAGCGCATCCTTGAGCGACTCGCCGGGTTGCGCGAAGGCCGCGGCGACCTGCGCGTCGTTCAGGCCCGCCCACAATCCGTCGGTGCAGACCAGCAGCACGTCGCCGGGCTCGAGCGCGTGCCGCCGGCTGATGTCCATCTCCGGCAGCAGCAGCTCACCGCCGAGGCAGGACTCGACGAAGTTGCGCATCGGATGCGCCTGCGCCTGGTCCGCGGCGATCACGCCCTCGCGCACCAGCAGCTCCACGTGGCTGTGATCGCGCGTGCGCGCGATGACCTGCCCGCGGCGCAGGTGATAGGCGCGGCTGTCGCCGACGTGCGCCCAGTAGGCCGAACCGCGCTGCACCAGGCACAGCGCGATCGTCGCGCGCGGACGGTTCTCGAGCGGCATGTCGGAGCCGATGCCGACGATGTGCTGGTGCGCCGCGCCGAGCGAGAGGTGCAGGAATCCCATCGGATCGAGCAGCGGCGCCGTCGCCGCCTTGAAGCGCTGCCCGGTGACCTGCAACGCGATCTCGGCCGCGCGCTCGCCCTCGGCATGACCGCCCATGCCGTCGACGGCGATCATCAGCGCGGCTTCGTTCCCGACCACGGCCCCGACCCGGTCCTGGTTGCTCTCCCGTGCGCCCACGAGGCTGAGTTCGGCGTGTTCGACGCGCAAGCGGTCTCCAAATCAATGGGTTACACTGGGGCGGCTTTATATCATCCTTTAGACCGCCCCCGCACCCATGATCGCCAGCATGACCGGCTTTGCCCGCCTCGAACGGAGCGGCGCCTTCGGCACGCTGGTGTGCGAGATCCGCAGCGTCAACCACCGGTTCTTGGACGCCACCGTGCGCCTACCCGACAGCTGCCGCGCGCTCGAATCGGACCTCCGCCACGCGCTGGCTGCAGCGCTCCGCCGCGGCAAGGTGGACTGCACGATCCAGCACCGCGCGCCGGTCGCCGCCGCGCTCGAGGTGGACGAGGCCGCGCTCGCCCCGCTGATTGAACGGAGCCGCAAGCTTGCCGCCGGATTCCCCGGGCAGCAGGCGCACGTGAACGTGCTCGAGCTGTTGCGCTGGCCTGGCGTCGTGCGCGAGACCGCGCTGGATGCCGATGCGCTATTCGGTGCGGTGCGCGCGATC
>JAFEDW010000282.1 GCA_018241455.1 Pseudomonadota bacterium
AGTGGTTCTTTTCAGCTTATCCCCGCCACAACAAGCCATCGCGGCCGACGTGGGCGAGGGAACGCGCAGCGCGCACGACAGCATTGCGGCACGGCCGGCACGCATCGCTGTGCACGCGACCGACTACAATCTCTTGATCAGCCCCATCTCGAGCGGATGCCCCTGCAGTTCATGCTCCGGCCGCACCCTGAACTCCAGCTCGAACTGCCCGGAGGTCGGCGGCGCCGCATCGAGCGCGAACACCAGCGAACCGTCGCTGTCGGTCTCGCCGGTCGGCATGAGCCGCGCGCGCCACGTGTCATCCTGCGAGTCACGCGCATACGATGACAAGGTCGGCCATTCCACGCGCGTGCGCGGCAGCGTGCGGCGTGCGCGGAATTCCACCGCGACGTCGTCGGGACTGAGGCCGTTCAACGCCACGGCGATGCGCTGCCGCAATCGCGCGCCGCTCTGCAATTCCGCGGCGGGCGCCGACAGAGCGCGCAATGCCACGCCGCCCCAGGCCTTGCGCACGCGCGCTTTCCACGTAGCCAGAGTGCGGGCTCCAGCGTCGTTGCCAGCGGAAATACGCGCGTGCTGCTTCGCGGCGGCCTGATAAAGGCCGCGGTCGTAGTCGATGATCACGCGGCGCATGTTGAACTGCGGGATCACCGTCATCATCGCGCGCCGGCAGCGGCGCACCCATTCGGGCGAGTAACCCTGCGTGCCGCGTGCGTAATACAGCGGCACGACTTCCTCTTCGAGCGTGTCGAGCATCAGGTCGGCATCGAGCGCATCGCGGCGGTCGGCGTCCTGCACCTGCGAGGCCGGAATGCCCCAGCCGTTGGTGCCATCCCAGGCTTCGGCCCACCAGCCATCGAGCACGCTTAAGTTTAGTCGGCCGTTGATTGCGGCTTTGATGCCGCTCGTGCCGCTCGCCTCGAGCGGGGCGATCGGATTGTTGAGCCACACATCGACGCCGGAGACCAGCCAGCGCGCCAGTTCGATGTCGTAGTCCTCGAGGAACACGACGTTGCCGGCGAATTCGTGGCTCAGCATCAGCTGCTTGATCTCGCGCAGCAGCTGCTGGCCCGGCTGGTCCGCGGGATGCGCCTTGCCGGCGAACAGGAACAGCACTGGACGTTCGGCGCCGTCGATCAGCTTCGCCAGCCGCGCGCGATCGCGCAGCAGGAGCGATGCGCGCTTGTAGGTGGCGAAGCGGCGCGCGAAGCCGAGCGTGAGCACGTCCGGACGCTGCGGGTCGAGCAGCCGCGTGACGTGGCGGAGCTCCGCGACGCTCAGGCCCTGCGCGGCGTATTGGCGCCGCATGCGTTCGCGCACGCCGGCGAGCATGCGCGATTTGACATCCTGCGCGGTCAGCCAGTACTGGTGTTCGGGAATGCGTTCGAGCCCCTGCCAGAAGGCCGCGTCGTTGAGCCGCTCGCGCCAGTCGGCGCCCATCTCGCGATCGAAGAAGCGCGCCCAGCTCTGCGCGAGGAAGGTCGGCACGTGCACACCGTTGGTGACGTAGCCGACCGGATTCTCGCCGACCGGCACGTCGTTCCAATGGTCGGCGCACAGCTTCGCCGAGACGCGGCCGTGGATGCGGCTGACGCCGTTGACGCGCCGCGCGCCGGCCAGCGCGAGCCGCGTCATGTTGAAGCCGTAGCCGCCGCCGGGACCGCGGCCGAGCGCGACCACGCGATCGGCGGGGAGCGAGGATTCGCGCAGGTAGGCGGCAAAGGTGCCGTTGAACAGCTCGTCGTTGAACACATCGTGCCCGGCCGCGACCGGCGTGTGCGTCGTGAACACGCACTGCGGCGCCGCCGCCTCGAGCGCCGCGTCGAAATCGAGTCCGCGCGCGATGCCTTCGCGCAGCAATTCGAGGATCAGGAACGCCGCGTGACCTTCGTTGATGTGCCACACCGCGGGCGCGAGGCCGAGCGCGCGCAGCACGCGCACGCCGCCGATGCCGAGGATCATCTCCTGGCGGATGCGCGCCAGCTCGCCGCCGCCGTACAGGCGATGCGTGATGTCGCGATCCTCGTGCGTGTTCTCGGGACAGTTGGTGTCGAGCAGGTACACCGCCACGCGCCCGACCTGCGCGCGCCAGACGCGCGCCGTCACCTCGCGCTCGCCGATGCGCACCTTCACGGTGAGCCGGTTGCCGGCGGCATCGTTGACCGGTTCGACCGGCAGGTCGCGCGCATCGGTGTCGGCGTATTCGGCGTGCTGCACGCCCTCGCCATCGACGCGCTGCGTGAAGTAGCCCTGGCGATAGAGCAATCCGACCGCGATGAAATTCAGCCGCTCGTCGCTGGCGGCCTTGCAGTAGTCGCCCGCCAGGATCCCCAGGCCACCGGAGTAGATCGGAAAGCTCTCGTGGAACCCGTACTCGGCGCAGAAGTAGGCCACCAGCGGCTCATCGCCGCGTGCCTCGACCTTGACGTAGTTGTCGAGGTAGTCCACGACCTGGGCGTAACGCTCTATATATATGGAATCGTGCGCAGCGCGCTCGAGTCGCGACTGGTCTATGCATCGCAGCATCAGGCGCGGATTGCCGCCCACCTGCTCCCAGAGCTCCGGGTCGAGGTCCTGGAACAGGGCCCGCGCCGGCCGGTGCCAGCTGAAAAACAGGTTGGCCGCGAGCTCGGGCAGGCGGCCCAGTGAAGCGGGAATCGGCGCTGTGACTTCTAGCAGTTGCATAGGGTTCGGGAGTCTAGCAGCACATTTGAGTGATAATCAGGCCGTGAAAACGGTTACCACCCACCCTCGCCGCGTCGGACTGCTCTGCCTGGCGCTGGCGCTCAGCCCGACGCTCGATGCGCTGCCACAGGCCGCGACGCCGGGCAATACCGGCACGCCGCGCGCCACCTGCCTGCCGGGCGAGCGCGGCTACCTGCGCGCGAGCCTGCGCGGCGAGATCGACGCGGATCTCGACTGGCGCGGTGCACTGTTGCAGTGCGAGGGCGGCGCGCGGCCCGACGGCCGCGGCCTGCGCGTCAGCTTCCTCGGCCC
>JAFEDW010000283.1 GCA_018241455.1 Pseudomonadota bacterium
CGGCCGCGCGCGCCACCGAACGCGGTTCCCTTCCAGACGCGGCCCGTGACCAGCTGGAATGGGCGCGTCGAAATTTCCTGTCCCGACGCGGCAACGCCGATGATGATGCTCTGGCCCCAGCCGCGATGGCAGCATTCGAGCGCCTGGCGCATCACCTGCGTGTTGCCGATGCACTCGAAGCTGTAGTCCGCGCCGCCGCCGGTCAGCTCGACCAGGTGCGCGACCAGGTCGCCCTTCACCTCTTTCGGGTTGACGAACTGCGTCAGCCCGAACTTGCGGGCCAACTTCTCGCGCGCCGGATTGGTGTCGACGCCGATGATCTTGTCGGCGCCGGCGAGCTTCGCGCCCTGCACGACATTCAGGCCGATGCCGCCCAGGCCAAACACTACGACGTTCGCGCCCGGTTCGACCTTGGCCGTGAAGATCACCGCGCCAATGCCGGTCGTCACGCCGCAGCCGATGTAGCAGGCCTTGTCGAACGGCGCATCCTCGCGGATTTTCGCGACGGCGATCTCCGGCATCACGGTGTAGTTCGCGAACGTCGAACAGCCCATGTAGTGGTACAGCGGCTTGCCCTGGTACGAGAAGCGGCTGGCGCCGTCCGGCATCAGGCCCTTGCCCTGCGTGGCGCGGATCGCGGTGCACAGGTTGGTCTTGCGCGAGGTGCAGCTCTTGCACTCGCGGCACTCGGGCGTATAGAGAGGAATGACGTGATCGCCCTTCTTCAGCGAGCGCACGCCGGGGCCGACGTCGACGACGATGCCGGCACCCTCATGGCCCAGGATCGACGGGAACAGGCCTTCCGGGTCGGCGCCCGAGAGCGTGTATTTGTCGGTGTGGCAGATACCGGTCGCCTTGACCTCGATCAGCACCTCACCGGACTTCGGCCCCTCGAGCTGCACCGTCTCGATGCGCAGCGGCTTGCCCGCCTCGAACGCCACTGCGGCACGTACGTCCATCCCGTATACCTCCGGAGCGCCAGCCTAACCCTTCAGCACTCCCGCGGCCTTGGCCAAATGCGTCGCAATGAAATCCATAAGCGGCGGCGACAGGCAATCGTAGGGCTCCAGCCCCAGCGCCTTCAGCCGTGCGCGCACCGCCCCCATCTGGGCCGGATCGGCGCCTGCTTCGATGATCGAGGACACGAACGCGGCGAATTCCGGCGCCGACCAGCCCGATTGCGGCGACAGCTCGGTGTGCACGAAGTCGAGCCCGTAGAACGGGTGCCTGGTGTTCTCGATGCGGCCGTACATGTGCACGCCGCAACCCTTGCAGGCATGCCGTTGGATGGTCGCCGTGGCATCGACGACGCTCAGCTTGTCGGCGTTCTTCGTGACGCTGAGCTTGTCGCGCGGCACGACCGCGACGACGGAAAACAGGGCCCCCTTGGGCTTCCAGCACTTGGTGCAGCCGCAGGCGTGGTTGTGCGCGGACTGCGATTTGATCGTGACTTCGACCGGATTGCTGGTGCATTTGCACAGCAGCGTACCGCCGGCAAAATCCTTGGCGCCCGGCTTGATGCCGTGATCGACCGATGGATGAATCGAGACTGCGGCCATGGGACCCCCCCCCTGATGGATGGACTAACCCACGGATTTTAGTAGCGATTGCCCCCCAAGACCAGCCAGAGCCGGATCACGCTCGCGACTCCGGCGAGGCCTTAGTCTAGGCGCTGGCGGCGCGATCGACCGCCGCCGCCAGGTCGGCACGCAGGTCGTCGAGGTCCTCGATGCCGACCGACAGGCGCAGCAGCCCATCGGTCAGTCCGGCCGCGCGGCGCGACGGCTCGTCCATCGCGGCATGTGTCATCGTCACCGGATGCGCCACCAGGCTCTCAACGCCGCCGAGCGACTCGGCCAGCGTGAAACAACGCAAGCCGTCGACGAAGCGCTTGACCGCCGGGATGCCGCCCTTGAGCTCGAAGCTGACGATCGCGCCGAAGCCCAGTTGCTGGCGCGCCGCCAGTTCATGGCCGGCATGTGACGGGAGCCCCGGGTACCACACGCGGCTGACCGCGCCGTGCCCGGCGAGGAATTCGGCCACCCCTTGCGCGTTGCGGCCGTGCACGGCCAGGCGCGCATGCAGCGTGCGCAGGCCGCGCAGCGTCAGGTAACTGTCGAACGCGGCGCCGGTCAGGCCGAGCGTGTTGGCCCACCATCCCAACCGCTCGTGCAGTTCCGGTGTCTTACCGATCGCGGCGCCGCCGACCACGTCGCTGTGGCCGTTGATGTATTTCGTCGTCGAATGGACGACGATGTCGGCGCCGTGCTTCAAGGGTTGCTGCCACGCGGGCGACAGGAAGGTGTTGTCGACCACCAGCAGCGCGCCGGCCTGGCGGGCCTGCGCGGCCACCGCGGCGATGTCCGTGATGCGCAGCAACGGATTGCTCGGCGTCTCGATCCACACCAGCGCCGCCGGCCTGGCCAACGCAGCGCGCACCGCGGCCGCATCGCCAAAATCGACGAACTCGACCGTGAATTCGCCGCGCTTCTGCCACTCCTCGAACAGCCGGTAGCTGCCACCGTAGCAATCGTGCTGCGCGACGATGCGCGCGCCCACCTTGAACAGGTGCCCGACCAGCGTGATCGCGCCCATGCCGGAGCCGGTCATCACCGCCCCGGCCGCACCCTCCAGGTCGGCCAGCGCGGCGCCCAGCAGGTCGCGCGTCGGGTTGCCCGAACGCGAGTAGTCGTAGGCGCGCTTGTCGTCGTAGCCGCGGAACGCGTAGGTCGTGCTCAGGTGGATCGGGGGCACCACTGCGCCGGTCGCGAGGTCGCTGGCGAGGCCGGCGCGCACGGCGCGGGTCTGGCTGGCGGCGGGTTTGTCAGTGCTGGAAGTCACGCCCATCTCCGGGAATTTGCGGGTTTCCCGCGGCACGGCGCAGCGGGCCGGGGAGTCTAGGTTGGAGCCCGCGCCAGCGTCAAGCCGCCCGTCGCCGGGCGCGGCTTGCCCGCGCCCGGCGGTTGGTTTAATGTATTAACGCGTTAATAC
>JAFEDW010000284.1 GCA_018241455.1 Pseudomonadota bacterium
TGCGCCGGCGGCCCGCAGCTCGCCCTGGTAGCCGAATCGCCCGCGCAGCAGCTGCGCCTGCGAATAGCCGCGCCCGTCGCCGCCGGTCTCGAAGTGCACGACCACCAGTACGACGCGCGCCAGCCATGGCACCAGCAGCTCCACGTCGTCCGTGGGTCCCAGGCGCACGCCCAGTGACGAGCTGGTCTCCGGTGATTGACCAGCGGCCGCAGCGGCGGCAAGCAGTTCCGGCAGCGTCTGCACCAGCGGGCCCGTGCCGCCTTCGCCGGGATAGCGCCAGCGATCGGCGCGCAGCTCACGCCGCGACAGTATCTGGCGCATATGCGCGCTCCTTGAACGGCTCGATACCGATGCGGCGCACGACCTGCAGGAAGGATTCGCCGTCGGTCTCGCGCTGTTCGACATAGACGTCGACGATGCGCGCGAGCGTGTCGGCCACGGCCGGTTTCGGCACCGACGGCCCGATGACTTCGCCGAGCGACACTTCGCCGGAGGGCGAGCCGCCGAGCGTGATCTGGTACCACTCCTCGCCATGCTTGTCGACGCCGAGTATGCCGATGTGGCCGACGTGATGATGGCCGCAGGCGTTCATGCAACCGGACATCTTCACCTGGATCTCGCCCAGGTCGTACAGGTAATCGAGGTCATCGAACTGCTCGTGGATCTGCTTGGCGATGCCGATCGAACCGGCGTTCGCCAGGCTGCAGAAATCGAGGCCCGGGCAGCAGATCATGTCGGTGAGCGTGCCGATGTTCGGCGTCGCGAGGCCGAGCGGCGCGAGCGCGGCGTGCAACGTGCGCAGTTCGCGCTGCGGCACATCGGCGAGCACCAGGTTCTGGTCATGCGTCACGCGCACCTCGCCGAAACTGTAGTGATCGGCCAGGTCGGCGAGCGCGTCCATCTGCCTGGCCGTCATGTCGCCCGGCGCCTCGCCGTGCTTCTTCAAGGAAATGAACACGACGCGATAGCCGCTGACCTTGTGCGCGCGCGTGTTGTGGCGGTACCAGGCGGCGAAGCCGGCAGCCGCGCCGGTGCTGGCATCGATGTCGCCCAGTGACAGGTAGGCGGGCGGCCTGAAGCTGTCGCGCAGGCGCGCAATCATCGCGGCGTCGACCCGCGGCGCGGCGTCGCGGTTGGCGGCGAACTCCGCCTCGACCTGGCGCGCGAACTCCCCGATGCCGAGCGACTTGACCAGCACCTTGATGCGCGCACGGTGGATGTTGTCGCGCCGGCCGTGACGATTGTAGACGCGCAGGATCGCATCGAGATACGCGAGCAGGTCCTGCTGCGGCAGCCACTCGCGGATGCGCTTGCCGATGATCGGCATGCGCCCCAACCCACCACCGACCATGACTTCGAATCCGATGTCGTCGCGATCGCCTGCGGGGGCACGCACCAGGCGCAATCCGATGTCGTGCACCGCCGTGACGGCGCGATCGTTCGCGGCACCGCTGACGGCGATCTTGAACTTGCGCGGCAGGTAGGTGAATTCGGGGTGCAGCGTCGACCACTGGCGGATCAGCTCGCACCAGGGCCGCGGATCCTCGAGCTCGTCGCCGGCCACGCCGGCCAGGTGGTCGGCCGTCACGTTGCGGATGCAATTGCCGCTGGTCTGGATCGCGTGCATGTCGACCGTGGCCAGCTCGGCCAGGATATCCGGCACCTCGGCCAGCTCCGGCCAGTTGAACTGGATGTTCTGGCGCGTGCTGAAATGGCCGAAGCCGCGGTCATAGCGCCGCGCGATGTGCGCCAGCATGCGCAGCTGGCGCGTGGCCAGCAGCCCATAGGGAATGGCCACGCGCAGCATCGGCGCGTGCTTCTGTATATACAGCCCGTTGCGCAGCCGCAGCGGGCGGAAATCGTCCTCGCTCAGCTCGCCGGCCAGGAACCGGCGCGTCTGGTCGCGGAATTCCGCCACGCGCTCGGCCACGAAGCTGCGGTCAAATTCGTCGTATTGGTACACGACCCCACTGTACCGGGCGGGATACACGGGATCAGCCGGAAGGCTGTTATCTGGAATGATCGTCCGGGTTATCAGCCCGTGGCCGGGCCCTAACCTGTGGTCTGCAGCCCCAGGCCGATGCCACCTACGCTGGCCAGCAGCGCCTCGAGCAGCTGCGGATCCGAGCGCCCGCCGGCGCGCCAGCGCCGCAGCAGGTCGATCTGCATCAGGTTCATCGGGTCGACATACGGGTTGCGCAGCGCGATGCTGCGCTGGAGCGTGCGGTCGGCATCGAGCAATCCGCCGCTCGCCTTGATGGCGGCCACGAGCTCACACGTCAGTGCGAACTCGGCGCGGATCGTCGCCGCGATGTCCGACCGGGCGGGCGCCAACGAGTCGTAGCAGGCGCTGATATCGGGATCGGCGCGCGCCAGCATCGCTTCGATGTCGTCGATCAGGCTGCGGAAGAACGGCCAGCCGGCGTAGGCACGCCGCAGCAGCTCGATGCCGCGCGCCGCACGCACCGCATCGAAGCCCGAGCCCGCGCCGTACCAGCCCGGCAGCATGTGCCGCGACTGCGACCAGGCAAACACCCAGGCCGCGGCCGGAACCGCGTCGGCGCTGCCCGGCTCGGGCGGCTCGCGTCGCTGCGCCGCGCCGACGCGCATGCGCTCGATGACATCGATCGGCGTCACGGCGCGGAAATACTCGAAGAAGCCGGGGCCATCGAGCAGTCGGCGCCAGGCGTCACGGCTGGCGAGCGCCGCCTGCGCCGCGGCGTCCGCGAACGCACTGCTCTCCTGCACCGCCACGCCACGCCGCACCGCCAGCGTCGCCAGCGCCAACGTGTTGAAGGCGCGCTCCAGCGTGCGCATCGCATTCGCGCGCAGCCCGAAATTCTGCGCGATGCCCTCGCCCTGCTCGGTGAAGCGCAGCACGCCGCTGACCGACTCGGCCGGGGCCGCGCGCAGCAGTTCGTCGATGCGCCCGCCGCCGCGCGGGATGCTGCCGCCGCGGCTGTAGAAGATCACGTGCCGTTCAT
>JAFEDW010000285.1 GCA_018241455.1 Pseudomonadota bacterium
CACGCGCTTCATCGACCTGGAACGACGTGAAGCTCACCGCGCTGCCGCTGGTCGTCGGCGGGAGCTGCCCATGAACAGCATCCAGCCAGGTCGTCCGCTGCGCGATCGCGCGCGCGGCTTCACGTTGGTGGAGATCATGGTCGCGCTGGTCGTGCTGGCCGTCGGCATGCTTGGCATCGCCGGGTTGTACGTGACCACGCTCAAGTCGGGCGGCGGCGCGATCTACCGCATGCAGGCCGTGAACCTGGCCGGCGACCTCGCCGACCGCATTCGCGCCAATCGTGGTGCCAATGTGGCCTACGCCGGCGCCGCCGCCGACAACAACTGTTACGGTGCCGCGTCGGTCAACTGCGCTCCGGCGCAGATGGCGGCCAACGACCTGTTCGTCTGGCAGCAGCAGGTGGCCGCGATATTGCCGGGCGGCACCACCGCGGTCACCGTCGCGGGCGCGTCGGCTCCCTACACCTATACCATCCAGATCAACTGGACCGAGAGCGGCGGGGCCGCGCAGCTCTACGTGCTGACACTGCAGATATGAACGCACCCCACGGACAACGCGGCCTGAGCCTGATCGAGCTGATGGTGGCCATGCTCATCGGCATCGTGCTGATTTCGGGCGCGGCGAAGGTGTATGTCGACAGCAAGACCGCCTACAGCTCGAACGAGGGCATCGCGCGATTGCAGGAAACCGCGCGCTACGCGATGTCCGTGATCGAGCCGGACGTGCGCATGTCGAATTACTGGGGCCTGCTCAAGGGCGCGGCGGTCATCGCCAACCAGGCACCGCAGACCGCCGCCGCGGCCGCCGTGGCCCCGTCGGGAGCGATGCAACTGTGCGGCCGCAACTGGGCGGTCGACCTCAGCACGAACCTGCAGGGCGACAACAACAGCTACTTCAACCCGGCTTTCGTTCCCACGAAGGCGGCGGGTTGCGATTCACTGCCCGACCTGACCACCGGCGTGGCCTGGGCATCGACGCCGGTGACCACGGCCGACACGCTCACGGTGCGGCGCGCCTCGGTGTTCGACAGTGCGGCGACGGTCGGGCAGCTGCAGGTGTGTTCCTCGCGCATCGCCGGCCGCCTGATCAGCGATGGCAGCGCCTGCGTCGGCGCGGTGGCCGGCCAGCCCGACAACCTGGTGAGCGGCAAGCTGCAGAACCTGATCGTCGACACTTATTACGTCGACCAGAACTCGCAACAGCAGGCCGGGTTGCCTTCGCTCCGCCGCAAGACGCTGACCTCGGTGGGCGGCGTCATGCAGTTCCGCGACCAGGAGATCATCGCCGGCGTCGAGGACATGCAGGTGCAGTTCGGCATCGATCCGCTCGGCAATACCGGTGTCGCCACGCGCTACGTCAATCCGGATGGCGTGCCGGCCGGCGCGCAGATCGTGGCGGTGCGCGTGTGGCTGCTGGTGCGCGGCGATACGCCCGAGAGCAACTTCATCGACAATCGCATCTACCAATACGGTGACCGCCTGCAGGCGACCGGGTTGACGGGCAATCTCAACACGGCCGCGGACGCGGGCAAGGCCTACCAGCCCTCGCTCAATGCCGACCTGTCATTCGCGACCGGACCTGCGCGCGTACGCCGGTTGCTGGTCTCGCGCACCATCCAGGTGCGCAATGCGCTGGGGACCTGAGGCCATGCGCCAATCAACCTCGCGGAAATTCCAGTACCAACAGGGCGCGGCCCTGGTGGTCGGCCTGCTGCTGCTGCTGGTGCTGACGCTGTTGGCGGTGTCGGGCATGAATTCCGCCAGCCTCGAATTCGTCATGGCCGGCAACGAGCAGTACCGTTCCAATGCCTTCCAGGCGGCGGAAGCCGGCATCGAGCAGACCATCCTGCAGGGCGCCTTCAATCCGGGTTCGCCGGTGCAGACGCTCACCGGCAACCCGACCGCGACCGATACGTGGACCGCGACCGTGACCCCGCAGCTCGGCGGCATACCGCTGGCGGCGATCTGGGGCAATTCCTGGAACAGCTTTTCGACCTACCACTTCGAGATCAGCAGCACGGGCACGTCGGTGCGCAGCGCCAATGCCGTCAACCTGCAGGGCATAGCCGTCATCTCGCCGTGGGACCCGACGGTGCAGCCCGACCCGAACCTGGCCACGAACCTGCTGCAGTGAGCTGCGGCGGGCCGATATCCGGAGAGCAACCATGAACAGCATATTCAAGACCTGCATCGCGGCCTCGCTGCTGGCGCTGGCCGCCGTCGCCGGAACGGCCAGCGCGCAGCTACCGCCGAACACGGTCGTCGAGGGCTCGATCGAAACGCAGACCGACGCCGTCATCTTTCCGTCCGGGCTCGATGGCCGCGTCACGGTGCGCAATTGCGTCGGATGCCTGCACAGCACGCTGCAGCTCGATGCGAACACGGTCTGCATCCTGGCCGGCCAGCGCGTCGCGCTGCGCGACCTGGCGGCCTACGCTTCGCGGACCAGCGGCAAGCCGCTGACCGTCACTTACCGGCTGCGCGACCTGGTCGTCAGCCGCATTTCGGTACTCGGGAAATAACGGCGCCTCGGCGCTGAAGGATCACATCATGCGATTCCTCAAGTCGCGATTGTTTGCGGTGATTTCCGGAGCCCTGCTGGTGGCAGGAGCGGGTTCGGCGGCGCTGGCCGACGACACGGAGATCTTCTTCAACCAGAACAATGGCAGCATTCCCGCCAACATCCTGTTCATCCTCGACACCTCGGGCAGCATGAACGACCTGGTGACGACGCAGGCCGACTACAGCCCGGCGTCGACCTACAACGCGGACCAGTGCGGGTCGCAGTTCGATTCCAATTATTACTACTACAGCTCCAAGGGGCTCCCGAAGTGCGGGTCGGCCTCGAAGATCGCGACCGCGCAGTTCAAGTGCGCCAACATGATGACGGCGATCAACAGCGTCGGTTACGCGACCGATGCGTTCACGCAGTGGG
>JAFEDW010000286.1 GCA_018241455.1 Pseudomonadota bacterium
GCGCCGCGCCACCGCGGCGGAATTGCGCCCCGAGATCACCGCGACCGTGATGCCCGCCGCGGCCAGTGCGCGAATGCCGTGTCCGTCGTGCACGTGAAAGACTTTCACGTACTCGCCATCGGGACCGTAGCGCAGCCGGCCGTCGGTGAGCACGCCGTCGACGTCGAGCACCAGCAGGCGGATCTGGCCCAGCGGCGTGGCACGGTGGGATGGCCGGCGCATCGCTTTGCGGGTCACGTGCCGGGCCTCAAACGACGCCCGCGCGCATCAGGTCGTGCACGTTCAATGCGCCGACGAGCTGCTGCTGCGCATCGATCACCAGCAGCGCCGTGATGCGATGCTGCTCCATCAGCAATGCGGCCGATGCGGCGAGTTCGCGCGGACCGATGCTGCGCGCACCGGGCGTCATCGCCTGGCGCATCGTGGTCGCGTGCACGTCGATGCGCGCGTCGAGCGCGCGGCGCAGGTCGCCGTCGGTGAACACGCCGAGCACGCGTCCGCCGGCATCGACGACCGCGGTCATGCCGAGGCCCTTGGCCGACATTTCAACGAGGCCCGCGGCCAGCAGCGTATCGGGCGCCACGCGCGGCACGGCGTTGCCGGTGCGCATGAGGTCCTCGACATGCAGCAACAGGCGCCGGCCCAGCGCACCGCCCGGATGGCGATGCGCGAAATCCTCGGCCGAGAATCCGCGCGCCTCGAGCACCGCGACCGCGAGTGCATCACCGAGCGCCAGCGCCGCGGTCGTGCTCGTCGTCGGCGCCAGGTTGTGCGGGCAGGCTTCCTGTTCGACGCTGGCATCGAGCGCGATCGTCGCGGCTTGGGCGAGCGTGGAATCGCTCCGGCCGGTCAAGGCGATCAGCGGCACGCCCAGCCGTTTCAGGTGCGGCAGCAGCACCAGGATTTCGGCGGTCTCGCCCGAGTTCGACAGCGCCAGCAGCAGGTCCTGGCGCGTGATCATGCCGAGGTCGCCGTGGCCGGCCTCGCCCGGATGCAGGAAGAAGGACGGCGTGCCGGTGCTCGCCAGCGTCGCGGCGATCTTGCCGGCGATGTGCCCCGATTTGCCCATGCCGGTGACGATGACCCGGCCGTCGCAGGCCAGCAGCGCCCGGCAGGCCGCGGCAAACCGTGCGTCGAGCCGCTGGGCGAGGGCGGCGATGCCGGCCTGCTCGGCGGCCAGCGTGCGCCGCGCCGCCGCCAGCAGGGCGGCGTCATCGGGCGGGCTGGCGGGAGCATTGCGCATCGGCTGCGGCATGATAGCGCGCCGGCACGGTATTGTAAGATGCGCCACATGAGTCCCACCCAGGTCGCCGATCTGATCCGCGCTGCAATGCCCGGCGCTGATGTGGCCGTCGCCTCCGACGATCAGACGCATTTCAACGCACGCGTCGTCAGCGAATCGTTCACCGGATTGCGTGGCGTCGCCCGCCACCAGCTCGTGTACCGCGCGCTTGGCGAGCGCGTCGGGCGCGAGATCCACGCGCTGTCGATCGAAGCGCTGACGCCGGCCGAAGCCGCCGGCGGCGCGTCATCGCAGGCACCGCGCCATGGATAAGCTCCAGATCACGGGCGGCGTGCCGCTCGATGGCGAGATCCGCATCTCCGGCGCCAAGAACGCAACGCTCCCGGTGCTGGCCGCGGCGCTGCTGGCCGACGGACCGGTGACGATCGGCAACGTGCCGCACCTGCACGACGTGACCACGATGATCGAACTGCTGGCGCGCATGGGCGTCACGGTCACGGTCGACGAGAAGATGCGCATCGAGGTCGATCCCTCATCGATCAAGGAATGCTTCGCGCCGTACGAGCTGGTCAAGACGATGCGCGCCTCGATCCTGGTGCTCGGGCCGCTGGTGGCACGCTATGGGCGCGCCGATGTATCGCTCCCCGGCGGCTGCGCGATCGGCGCGCGCCCGGTGAATATCCATGTCGCGGGGCTCCAGGCGATGGGCGCGGACATCCACATCGAAGGCGGCTACATCCGCGCGCGCGCCGGCCGTCTGCACGGCGCACGCCTGGTGCTCGACACGGTGACCGTGACCGGTACCGAGAATCTGATGATGGCGGCGGCGCTGGCCGACGGCGAGACCATCATCGAGAACGCCGCGCGCGAACCGGAAGTGGTCGACGTGGCGAACTTCCTCATCGCGATGGGTGCGCGCATCGAGGGCGCCGGCACCGACAAGATCGTCATCCAGGGCGTCGATTCCCTGCGCCGCACGCACTACGACGTGCTGCCCGACCGCATCGAGGCTGGCACGTACCTCGTCGCGGGCGCGATCACCGGCGGCCGCGTGCGGCTGAAGAACACCCGCCCCGAGCATCTCGATGCCGTGCTCGCCAAGCTCGCCGAGACCGGCGCGCAGATCGACAGCGGGCCGGACTGGGTGCAGCTCGACATGGGCGGCCGCCGCCCGCGCTCGGTCGACGTGCGCACCGCGCCGTACCCGGCGTTCCCGACCGACATGCAGGCGCAGTTCGCCGCGCTCGATACGGTCGCCAACGGCGTCGGCACCGTGGTCGAGACGATCTTCGAGAACCGCTTCATGCACATGCTGGAAATGCGCCGCATGGGCGCGGAGATCCGCCTCGAGGGCAATACCGCGATCATCCACGGCGTCGAGCACCTCACCGCCGCGCCGGTCATGGCCACCGACCTGCGTGCCTCGGCGAGCCTGGTGCTCGCCGGGCTCGTGGCCAGGGGTCGCACCGACATCGAACGCATCTACCACATCGATCGTGGCTACGAGGCGATCGAGGAAAAACTGGCGCAGCTGGGAGCGCAGATCAGGCGCGTGCCGAACTGAGCGCGCGCGACCGCATACGGTCAGTCGCTCGCCAGCGTCATTCAAACTACTTTTTCAGGAACGCCGTGAATCCGTCCATGGAGGCTCCGGCCGCGCCATCCATGGCGCGGACGGTCC
>JAFEDW010000287.1 GCA_018241455.1 Pseudomonadota bacterium
GGTCGGCAGCGCCGAAAAACCTTGAGGTTCGCTGACCCGTCTTGCGCTGGTCTTCAGGCTCTACCGTGTGTTTCGGGAGCAGCTTTGAAGGACCCAAGGCGAAAGACCCTTAAAGGTCGGTCGAACTCTTGCGATGGCCTCGTTTACGAGGACCAACTACTATGCGGACCGCTCTTACCGAGCACATGGGCCGCGAACTTGCCGCCGCGCGCGGCTTTGAGGCTTTAGCATAAGGCCAGGCCACGCTGCGGGACGCCGGAAGTATAGCGGCAGCGGGCTTTAGAAACAATGATTTAGGGCTCAAACGCTTGGCACACGGCAAATTCAAGACGGAATCGCCCAGCGGCGGCCACGGGGCGCGTTCGGCGGCGCGGCAGCACGCGGTCGAGGCCGAATACGCCGGCGTCCGGCTCGACAAGGCGCTCGCGCGCCTGCTGCCGGGCGTGCCGATGACCCGCATCTTCCGGCTGATCCGCAAGGGGGAGGTGCGAGTCAACGGCAAGCGGGCCAAGGCCGAGCAGCGGCTCGCGGCGGGCGACGCCATTCGCGTGCCACCGGTTCGCGAGCGATCGGAGACGGCGCAGGCGGTGGCCACGGGCGGTGTGCCGCGCGTGCCGCCCGCGCTGGTCGCGCGCGTCACCGCGGCGATTGTCCACGAGGACGAGCGCCTGCTGGTGCTCGACAAGCCTGCCGGACTCGCCGTCCACGGCGGCAGCGGGCTGACCTATGGCGTCATCGAAGCGCTGCGTGCCGCGCGACCGCAGGAGACGCTCGAACTGGCGCACCGGCTCGATCGCGACACCAGCGGCATCCTGATGGTCGCGCGCAAGCCCTCGGCGTTGCGCGTGCTGCACGAATTGCTGCGCGAGGGCCGCGTCGAAAAAAGCTATCTCGCGCTGGTGATCGGACGCTGGGAGCTCGGCAGGAAACTCATCGATGCACCGCTCCATACCGATGCGCGCGTCAGCGGCGAGCGCACCGTGCGCGTGGGCGAGGGCGGCAAGAGCGCACGCACGCGCTTCAAGCTCGTGCAGCAGTTTGGTTCGCGCGCATCGCTCATCGAGGCGACGCTCGAGACCGGACGCACGCACCAGATCCGCGTGCACGCGGCCTACTGCCGGCACCCGGTCGCGGGCGATGTGAAATACGGCGATGCCGCCGCGAATGCGGCCTTGCGCGAACTGGGACTGCAGCGCATGTTCCTGCATGCGCACAGCGTGTCGTTCGACTGGCCGCAGGGCGGGCAAGTCAGCATCAGCGCACCGCTCCCGCCCGAGCTCCGGGCGGTGCTCGATGCGTTGGCCGCGGCGGGCGCTGGGGCAGGCGCTAGGGCAACGCGTAGCCCAGGGCGCGCAGCGCGGCGGCGAGCCTGATCAGCGGCAGTCCAACGAGACCGGTCGGGTCCTGGCTGTCGATGCGCTCGCACAGGCTGATGCCTAAGCCTTCGCTGCGCAGCGAACCGGCGCAATCGAAGGGCTGGTCGGCCGCGACATAGGCGTCGATTTCCGCATCGGTCAACGTCCGCAATTGCACCGTCGTCAGGTCGATGAAGCCATCGCGCCTGCCGCGGGCGGCGTGCACGACCGCGACGGCGCTGTGGAACTGCACGCTGCGCCCTGACTGCGCCCGCAGTTGCGCGCGCGCCGCGTCCGCATTGCCGGGCTTGTCGAGCATGAGCTCCCCGCAGGCCGCCACCTGGTCGGCCCCGATGACGACCGCATCGGGATAGCGTGCCGCGACGGCGTTGGCCTTGGCCAGCGCCAGCCGCCCGGCCCGCTCCCGCGGTGGTTCGCCGGGCTGGCCCCGTTCATCGACCTCCGGTCGCTGCACCGTGAACGGCAGGCCGAGGCGCGAGAGCAGTTCGCGCCGGTACGGCGAGGTCGAGGCCAGCACGAGTGCGGGGGGCGCGGCGGTCACGGCGGGTGGGGCGATTCAGCGGAATAGAAACAAGGGCTTAACGGTGGTGGCCGGTTTTGACTTGCCGCTCATGCCTACCTATCATACGCGCCCCATGCCAAACGGCTGGTCCAAGCCGCGTGACTTGGCCAAATTGGCCGATACGGGCGCGCGGTTCGAGTTCGAGATTCCCCTGGGCGACCTGCCGGGTATTCCAGCCGAATTCAGTCTCGCCGACGGGCCCGTCAGGGTGTGGATGCAGTTTGGCCGCGAGCGCGGCGTCTGCGTGGCAGACGTGAAGGTGCAGGCGGTGCTGAACCCGCAGTGCCAGCGGTGCATGCGCCCGATGCGGCTCGAGATCGAGAGCGCATCGCATGTCGCGGTGGTCGACAGCGAGGCGCAGGCCGCCAACGTCGCGGAGGAAACCGAGACTTTCCTCGCGGCCGACGGCCACGGCACACTGGCGGCGCTGGCCGCTGAGGAGTTGCTGCTTTCGCTGCCGCTGGTGCCGCGGCATGCGGCCGGCGAGCGCTGCCTCGAGGCGGGCGCCGAAGTCGGGGAGACGCAACGTCCGTTCGCGGATTTGCGCGCGCTGCTCGAGAAGGGCCGGAATTAGTTTGGTGTCGAATTAGTCAGTCAGGAGTGTCCAGGACATGGCCGTACAGAAAAGCCGCAAGACGCCTTCCAAGCGCGGCATGCACCGTTCGCATTCCGGTCTGAAGCGCCCGGCGCTGTCGATCGATTCGCAGACCGGCGAGACGCACCTGCGTCACTGCATCACGCCCGACGGTTTCTACCGCGGCAAGCGCGTCATCGAGAAGGCCGAGCTGGAAGACAAGGGCTAGGCGCCCGCGATCGCGCCGGAGCAGGCAGCCGTGACGCGCTCCCGAATCCTCGGCACCGGCAGTTACCTGCCGGCGGGCCTGCTGACGAACCATGATCTCGAGCAGCGCATGGATACCAGCGACGCCTGGATCCGTGAGCGCACCGGCATCGAGCGGCGCCACATCGTCGCACCC
>JAFEDW010000288.1 GCA_018241455.1 Pseudomonadota bacterium
TTCATGAACTCGGCCTTGCCGTAGATCTCGCAGCCGGTCGCGGCGCTCGCGCCGCGCAGGCGGAGCAGCGGCGTATTGCCGATCGCCGCGAGGAAATCCACCGGATTGCTCATGCTGTCTTCACTCCCACGGCCGGCGCAAGGCCGGCAAATTGCGCCACGTCACCGACGATCAACAGCGCCGGAGAGCGCACTGTTGCCGTCGCCGCCTGCGCGGCAATGTCGCGCAGATGACCGGCGAGCACGCGCTGATCGGCGAGCGTCGCGTGCTCGACGATCGCGGCTGGACGCTCCGGCGGCGCGCCGTGCTCCACCAGCCGCGCGACGATCTGCGGCAGCTGCGCCGCGCCCATGTAGAACACGACGGTCTGCAGCGGCGCTGCCAGTGCGCGCCAATCGAGCGCGGCGGCGGCCTCGCCCATCGCGGTGACGAAGCAGACCGACTGCGCCGCGCCGCGATGCGTGAGCGGGATGCGCGCGCTCGATGCCGCGCCGAGCGCCGCGGTCACCCCGGGCACGACGATGACCGGCACGCCGGCCTGCGCCAGTGCCAGCAGTTCTTCGCCGCCGCGCGCGAACACCATCGGATCGCCGCCCTTGAGCCGCGCAACGCGGCGGCCGCGGCCTGTGTGTTCAATCAGCAGCTCGTGAATGCGTTGCTGGGTGGTGCGGTGGCGCCCCGGCTCCTTGCCGACGAACACGCGCTCGGCATCGCGGCGTACGCGCGCCAGCACCACCGCCGGCACCAGCCGGTCGTATAACACGACGTCGCATTGCTGCAGCAGTTGCTGCGCGCGCAGCGTCAACAGGTCCGGATCGCCTGGCCCCGCGCCGATCAGCCACACGGCGCCGCCGCGCGCCGCCGCCTGCGGCGCCCGCGCCGCATCGACCAGCGCATCGAAACCCGCGTCGATGTCCGCGGCATTGCTCGCCCCGGCGAGGATCTGCTGCGCCAGCGCGCTGTCGAAGAACTCCTCCCAGAAACGCTGCCGCGCCGTCAGCGCTGGCAGCGCCGCGCGCACGCGGCCGCGGCGTGCGCCGGCCGCGCGCGCCAGTTCGCCCATCCGCTCCGGCAGCAGCGCCTCGATCGACGCGCGCAGGCGGCGCGCCAGCGTCGGGCTCGCGCCGCCGGTGCCGATCGCGACGATGACCGGCGAGCGGTCGACGATCGACGGCATCAGGCAGCTGCCCGTCGACTGCTCATCGACCACATTGACCCAGACACCGGCCGCGCGGCCGGCCGCCGCGACCCGAGCGTTGACATCCGCAGTATCCGTTGCCGCGATAGCCAGCACGCAGCCCGCGAGCTGCGCCGGCTCGAAGGCGACCGCCAGGTACTCCGTTCCCGGTTGTGTGCACAGCAGCTCGATTTCCCCGCAGCGGCGCGGCGCGACGATGCGCAACGTGGCGCCCGCCGCCTGCAGCAGCGCGGCCTTGCGCGCCGCCACCGCTCCGCCGCCCACGAGCAGCACGCGCTGGCCGCGCAGATCCAGGAAAACAGGCAGGTAGTCCACGAAATCCCCGTTTATCGTGACGCTATTATCTTCAGGCCACTCATAACTTTGGCGCATAAGTGCCTGACCTGACATTGCCGTGACGGGGCCGGGGCCGAGTGCGGCACAATGCGCGGATGAGCACCCGTTTTCCGCCAACGCTGCGCCGCCTTCGCCAGGACGCGCACGTGCGCGCGCTCACCCGCGATATCCACCTGCAGCTCGACCAGCTGATCCAGCCCTGCTTTGTTTCCGAGGCGAGCAAGGGCCCCGAGCCCGTGCCCGGGCTCACCGGCGTCAATCAGGAATCGCCGGACTCGCTGCTGCGCCAGACCGAGGCGGACCTGCGCGCCGGCGTGCATGCCTTCCTGCTGTTCGGCGTGCCGGTTGCGCGCGCCGAGCGGCACATCGACTGGTCGTTCACGGCCGGCCAGGTGCGCGCGCTCAAGCAGCGCTTCGGCAAGGACATCTGGCTCGCGACCGATGTGTGCCTGTGCTCCTCGACGCCGCACGGCCACTGCGGCGTGCTCAATCGCGAGGGCGACCACGTCGACAACGATGCCAGCGTGCAGGAACTGGCCGCCGCGGCGCGCGCCTACGCCGAGGCGGGCGCAGACTGCGTCGCGCCGAGCGACATGATGGACGGCCGCATCGCGGCGATCCGCGCCGCGCTCGATGGCAACGGCCTCGAGCGCACGGTACTAATGAGCTACTCGGTCAAGTTCCAGTCGAGCCTGTACGGACCGTTCCGCGTGGCCGCCGATTCGGCGCCGAAATCGCAGAGCGCGCTGCGCGACCGCGCCAGCTACCAGCTCGATCCGGCCCGCAGCGGCGATGCCTGGCTGTGCGCCGAGCGCGACGTGGCCGAGGGCGCGGATATCCTGATGGTCAAACCCGGCCTGCCGTACCTCGATCTGTTGCGCGAGCTGAGCCGTCAATTCCCGCAGCCCTGGGCCGTGTACCACACCAGCGGCGAATTCGCCGCGCTCGAGGCGCTGGTCGCGCAGGGCCTGGCGCCGCGTGCGGCCTTGCATCGCGAGATCCTCACCGCCTTCAAGCGCGCCGGCGCCAGCATGATCATCACCTACGGCGCCCGCCACGCGCGCGACCTGCTCGGGCTATGACACGGCCGGCCTGCCCATGACGCGTTCCGAGGAACTCTACGAGCGCGCGCTGCGCGTCTCGCCCGGCGGCGTGCATTCGCCGGTGCGCGCGTTCCGCAGCGTGGGCGGCACGCCGGTATTCATGACCGGCGGCCACGGCGCGCGCTTGCGCGATGTCGATGGGCGCGAGTACCTCGATTTCTGCATGGCTTTCGGGCCGCTGATCCTCGGGCATGGCAACGAGAGCGTGCGCGCGGCGGTCGATGAGGCGCTGGGCCGCGGCTGGAGCCTCGGCACCGCCGAGCCCTA
>JAFEDW010000289.1 GCA_018241455.1 Pseudomonadota bacterium
GAATCCGACCAGTATCGACACCAGCAGCACCTGCAGGATGTCGCCGCTGATGAATGCGCCCACGAGCGTGTCGGGGATCACGTGCAACAGGAACTCGACCACGCTGCGACTGTGCGCCTGCTGCTGGAAGACAGCCACGGCGCCCGCATCGAGCCGGGCCGGATCGGCGTTGAATCCCGCGCCGGGATGCGCCAGGTTGGCGACCGCGAGACCGATGAGCAACGCCAGGCTGGAGACCACGACGAAATAGCCCAGCGCCTTGAAGCCGACGCGCCCGACCTTTTCCAGGCTGCTGACGCCGGCGATGCCGCTGGTCACGGTGCAGAAGATCACCGGCGCGATGATCATCTTGATGAGCTTGATGAAGCCGTCGCCCAGCGGCTTGAGGCTCACGGCGACGTGCGGCGCGAAATAACCGAGCGCGATGCCCACGCCGACGGCAATCAGCACCTGCGTGTACAGCGACGCGTACCAGCGTGACGGGGCCGGGGCCGGGGCCGGGCCGTTCGGGAATGCGCTCATGCCTGCAAAGATAGGCGCAAATGCAGCCCGGCTGCTAGCATTTGCGGCCGCGCCCCTCGCCCGCCGGAGTTCGCAGCATGCACATGGCTCGTCCCAAGTGGCTGTACCTGGCCGGAACCCTGCCGTGGCTGGCCGGGCCGGCATCGGCCACCGCGCACCAGCCCGCGCCGAGCATGGCGGATATCCTCGCCGCCGCTCCGCCCTCGGCCTGGCGAGCGCTGCCCGATGAGCACACGCTGTACATGGAGTTGCCCGCCGGCCGCGTGGTCATCGAGCTGGAACCGGCGCTCGCGCCTCGCACCGTTGCCAACATCGAGGCCATGGCGCGCCTGCACTACTACGACGGACTCGCCGTGCTGCGCGTGCAGGACAACTACGTCGCGCAGTGGGGCGATCCGGACGGCAGCCGCAAGCTGCCCGGGGAACTGCAGAAGCTGGCGCCCGAGTTCGCCGTTCCCCAGGGCGCGACGCGCTTCACGCCGCTCGCGGATCGCGATGGCTATGCGCCGCAAGCCGGCTTCATCGACAGCTTCCCGGCCGCGCGCGATAAGGCCGGCGGGCTGGCCTGGCTCACGCACTGCTACGGCGCGGTCGGTGTCGGCCGGGACACCGATCCGACGACCGGCAATGGCAGCGAGCTGTATGCAGTCATCGGCAATGCCCCGCGCCACCTCGACCGCAACGTCACCGTCGTCGGACGGGTGCGCCAGGGCATCGAATTGCTGTCCAGCCTGCCGCGTGGCACCGCGGAACTGGGTTTCTACGCCACGGCCGCCGAACGCACGATGATCAGGTCGGTGCGGCTCGCGAGCGAATTGCCGCCCGGCGAGCGCATCCACCTCGAGGTGCTGCGCACCGATACGCCCACGTTCACGGCACTGGTCGAGTCGCGCCGCAACCGCCATGACGACTGGTTCGTGCGTCCCGCGGGTTACATCGAGCTGTGCAACGTGCCGCTGCCGGTGCGGCCGGTCGACGCCAGGCGCTGATGGGCGCCTTTCGGGCGTGGCGGCGCGCCGGAGCGCAGCATCCGCGACAACAGCAACGGCTGCTGCTGGGCGTCTGCCTCGGATCGCTCCTGGTCATCGGGGTGAGCCTGGGCGTCGCGGCGATCGTGTTCGAACGCAGCTTCAACGCGATCGAAGCCAGCTCCGCGGCGCAGAAGGCGCGCCAGGTCGAACGCATGTTCGAGGCGAACCAGCGGCACCTGCAGGCGAGCCTGCGGGACTATGCGGTATGGGAAGACGCGGCACGTTTCATCGGCAGCCGCGACCCGCATTTCCTCAGCTCGAATTTCACGCCCGATGCGCTGGCCGGAATGCGCGTCGATCTCGTATGGATCGTCGACCGGGCCGGCACGGAACGCTACTCCGCGGTGCTGGATCGGGCTGGCAACAGGATCATCAGCCCGGCGCCCGGCGAACTGCTGCGGCCGTTCGAGCGCGCGTTCGCCGTGCAGCAGGCCTCGTCCGCGCCGGCGCCACCCGGACGCCTGGTGCGCACCGGCAACGGGCTCGCGACCTACGCAGCGCAGGAAATCAGGCCCGGGAACCCTGGTCCGGGCACCGGCGCACATATGCTGTTCGCGCGTGTTCTGGGCGCGCCGGAAATCACGCGAGTGCGCACCGCTCTCGGCCTGCCGCTCGAACTGGTTACGCTGCCCGCAACGCTGACAGCACCCTACCTGGCCACCTTGCCGCCCGAAGTGCGCGGCTGGCTCTCTGCGCCGGATGCAGCTCCGGTGCTGGTGCGAACCAGCTCGGCAAGCACGATGACCGGATACGTGCTGGAGCGCGACGTCGACGGCAAGCCCGCGGCATTGCTGGTCACGAGCATGCCGCGCGACGTGCATGCGCTCGGCGTGCGCACCACGCGCGCGATGCTCGGCGGCATCGCGCTGCTGATCCTGGCGGCCAGCGCCTACGCATTGTGGCTGGCGCACCGCCTGCGGCTGAACCAGGCGGCACAGCGGGAATCCGAGCGCCGCTATGCCAGCATCGCCGCGCAGGTGCACGAGGCGATCATGCTGGTCGACGCCGACACCGGCCGGATCGTCGAGGGCAATCCATCCTTGCTGCGGTCGCTGGGCGCGACCGGCGACGAGCTGCACAAGCTGACCGCGTACGACGTGTTTACCGACCTGATGCCCGAACAACTCGAGCGCGCGCGCACCGAGGCGCCGCGCCCCATCGTGTGCGCCTCGCGCATGCGGTGCGCGTCGGACAGTTCGACCGATACCGAGGTGTCGATCTCCGTGGTCGAAAGCGGCGGACGAGCGTTGCTGTGCCTCGTGGGCCGCGACATATCGCATCGTCGCGAGGCCGAGCAGCTGCAGCGCTCGAACAATCGCAAGCTCTCGTACATGGCGCAGCACGATCC
>JAFEDW010000028.1 GCA_018241455.1 Pseudomonadota bacterium
AGCCGCCACTACGAGGTGGCGCGCGAACTCGGCCGGCTGGTCGCCGGCTGCAATCCCGATCCGCGCCACGCCAGTACGGTGGTCATGACCGGCGGCGGTCCGGGCATCATGGAAGCCGCCAACCGCGGCGCGTTCGACATCGGCGCGCAGACGGTCGGACTCAACATCTCGCTGCCGCACGAGCAATTCCCGAATCCATACATCACGCCGGAGCTGTGCTTTCGGTTCCACTACTTCGCGATGCGCAAGCTGCACTTCTTGCAGCGGGCGCGGGCACTGGTGGCCTTCCCGGGTGGATTCGGCACGCTGGATGAATTGTTCGAGGCGCTGACGCTGCTGCAGACGCGCAAGACAGGCATCGTGCCGGTGGTGCTCGTCGACGAGCAATACTGGCGCCGCGTCATCAACATCCCGTTTCTCATCGACGAAGGTGTCATCGAGCCGGAGGATGCCGAGCTGTTCTGGTTTGCCGAGGACGCAGCCTCGATCTGGCGCAGCATCGTGACCTGGTACCGCAATTCCGGCGAAGACATCTTCGGCGGCGCGGGCAGGTGATGGAGCTCTCGTTCCACGGCGCCGACCGCGACGTTACCGGTTCCTGCCATCTGCTGGAATGCGCCGCCAAGCGCGTGCTGATCGACTGCGGCATGTTCCAGGGCGGCCGCGAGCTCGACGAGGAGAACGCGGCGCCGCTCGGCTTCGATGCCGCGGCAGTGGACTTCGTGCTGCTGACGCACGCGCACCTGGACCACTGCGGCCGGCTGCCGCTGCTGGTGAAGCGCGGCTTCCGCGGCGAGATCATCGCGACGTCCGCGACGCGCGAGCTGGCGCAGATCGTGATGCAGGATGCGGCGCACATGGCCGAGGACGACGCTGCCTGGCGCGCGCGGCACGCGCGCAACGGCCGCGGCGCTGCCGCGCCAGCGCCGCTCTACACGCGGGCCGATGTCGCCGCCGTCATGGAGCGTTTCGGACGCGTTGCGCGCTACGGCGAAGACGTCGCACTCGCACCGGGATTGCGCGCGAGTTTCCACGACGCTGGCCACATCCTCGGATCGGCGCACGTGCTGGTGCAGGTCGCGGAACGGGGCCGCACGCGCCGCGTGCTGTTCTCGGGCGACATCGGCGGTGCCGGTCGCCCGATCATCCGCGATCCGGATCCGCCGCCGGCCGAGATCGTGCTCATGGAGACGACCTACGGCGATCGCAACCACCGCTCGCCGTCCGAGTCGGTGGCCGAACTGGTGGGCGTGATCGCCAGCACGATCGCGCGCGGCGGCAACGTCGTGATCCCGAGTTTCGCGCTCGAGCGCAGCCAGGAGATCCTGTACTCGTTGCGCGCGGCCATTGCCGCCGGGCAGTTGCCGGCGCAGCTGCCGGTGTTCGTCGATTCGCCGATGGCGGTATCGGCCACGCTGGTGTACCGGGCGCATCCCGAGTGCTACGACGCGGAAGCCGCCGCGCTGTTCGGCCGGGGCACCGACCTGTTCGGATTCCCTGGCTTGCGCCTGGTGCGCGCCACCGATGAGTCGATCGCGATCAACCGCGTGACCGGCGGCGCGGTCATCATGGCCGGATCCGGCATGTGCACCGGCGGGCGCGTGCGCCATCACCTGGTGCAGAACCTGCCGCGGCCCAACGCGAGCATCGTGTTCGTCGGATTTGCGGCCCGTGGCACGCCGGCCAGGCGTATCATCGACGGCGCGCGCAGCATCATGCTGTTCGGCGAGGAGGTGCCGGTGCGGGCCCAGGTGCACACGATCAACGGATTTTCCGCGCATGCCGACCAGGCTGAACTGCTGCGCTGGCACGCGCGCGTCGGTGGCAGCGAGCGTACCGTGCTGGTGCACGGCGAACAGGGCGCGATGGGCGCGTTCGCCGCGTTGCTGCCGAACGTGCCGGTGGCGATGCCGGGGCCGGGCGACCGGCTGAGCTTGTGAACCTCGTGAGCACCGTGGCGCGCCTGCGTGTCGTGGCGGGAGCCGCGGCCCCGGTGTGCGCGCCGGCGTTCACGTTGGCGCTCGCGCTCGCCGCGCCGGCGCGCGCCGAATGGCTGTCGCGCACCGTCGACGGCACGATGGGCACGCGCATCGTGGTCGAGCTGTGGAGCGATGATCGCGCCGCGGGCGAGCGCGCCATCGATGCGGTGATGGCCGAGATGCGCCACATCGACACCAACATGAGCACCTACAAGCCCGACAGCGAGATCTCGCGCGTCAACGCGCACGCCGCGCAGGGCCCGGTGAAGATCGACACCGAACTGTTCGATCTGCTCGAGACCGCGCTCGAGTATTCGCGCATCACCGAAGGCGCCTTCGACATCACCTATGCGAGCGTCGGCTTCATGTACGACTTCCGCGCGCACCACCGGCCGACCGAGCAGCAGATCGACGCGGCGCTGCCGGCGGTCAACTACCATCACGTGCTGCTCGACCGCGCCACGCACACGGTGCGCTTCTCGCGGCCCGGCGTGCGCATCGACCTGGGCGGCATCGCGAAGGGCTACGCGGTAGATCGTGGCATCGAAATCCTGCAGCGGAGGGGCATCAAGCACGCGCTGGTTTCGGCCGGCGGCGACAGCCGCATCATCGGCGATCGCTTCGGCAAGCCGTGGATCGTCGGCATCCGTCATCCCGACCACAAAGACCAGGTGATCGCGCGCCTGCCGCTGGTCGACACGGCGATCTCCACGTCGGGCGACTACGAGCGCTACTACGACGAGAACGGCGTGCGCTACCATCACATCATCGACCCGCGCACCGGGCATTCGGCCAGCGCGGTGCGCAGCGCGACGGTGCTGGCGCCGACCGCGACGCGCACCGACGGGTTGTCGAAGACCGCGTTCGTGCTCGGCGCCGAGGAGGCCATCCGCATCTACGAGAAACTCGGCGACGTCGATGCCGTCATCGTCAGGCCGGACGGCAAGGTGCTGTACACCAAGGGTCTCGAACCGCCGCCTGCGGCGGATCACCGCTAGAACGGAGCCATCATGCGCCTGGACGACATGCGACGGAGCGACAACGTCGAGGACCGGCGCGGCTTCAGGCCGGTGCACGGCATCGGCCTCGGCACGATCGTGCTGCTGGTGGTCGGCTATTTCATGGGCGTCAGCCCGAGCACGTTGCTGGGCCTGCTCGGTGCCGGTGAAGCGGTGACGCAGGGCGCGGGCGGCGCGCAGCAGCAGGGCGTCACCGGCCGGCCGCAGGACCCGCAGGGCGACTTTGCGGCCGCGGTGCTCGGCGAAACCGAAGACGTGTGGACGAAGTACTTCGCGGCCGCGGGCCAGCACTACACGCCGCCGACGCTGGTGCTGTTCAACGGCGAAGTGGCTTCGGCCTGCGGCACCGCCAGCACCGCAGCCGGTCCGTTCTACTGCCCGGGTGACCAGAAGGTCTACATCGACCTCGACTTCTTCAACCAGCTCGCCAGCGAGTTCGGCGCGCCGGGTGATTTCGCGCGCGCCTACGTACTGGCGCACGAGGTCGGCCATCACGTGCAGAACCTGCTCGGGCTGACCAACGGCTCGGGGAGTCGCGGCGCCAACGGCGGCTCGGTCGCGATCGAACTGCAAGCCGATTGCCTGGCGGGCGTGTGGGCGATGCGCGATCAGCGCATCATCGAACCGGGCGAGGTGCAGCAGGCGCTGGCGGCCGCCGCCGCGGTCGGCGACGATACGCTGCAGAAGCGCACGCAAGGGCGCGTCGTGCCCGACACCTTCACGCACGGCACCTCGGCGCAGCGGCAGCGCTGGTTCGAGCGCGGGTTCCAGGGCGGCAAGATCGGGAGCTGCGACACGCAATCCGCGTCGCAGCTCTAGCCGCAGCCCAACGAGTCGCTACGGTTTGGTGGGCTGCGCGGCGGGTGCGGCCGGCGTGGCGGCCGGCGTGGCGGCCGGCGGCGCGGCCGCGGCAGCCTTGGCCTTGAAGGCGCGCACTTCCACGTTGAACTGGTCGGCGAGCTTCTGCAGCTTGTCGGCGACTTCGTTCTGGCGATCAGCGTATTCGGTGCTGATCTTGATCTTGTCCTCATCCTTCATCGACGTGCCGCCGGCCGCGATCTTCGCATCCCGCTCCGCGGTCAGACAATCGGTGAATTGCGCAGCAGCGGCGTCCGCATCCTTGATCGCGTGCTGCGTGGCGAGCATGTCGGCCAGGGCCGCCTTGGTACCGTCGGGAATATTGATCGAGATCGTCGGCGCGACGCAGTCGGCGAATGCGGGTGCAGCGGTCACGGCGGCGAGCAGCGCCACGGGCAACAGGAATTTCATCGAAGTGCTTCCTCTGTTATCGGATTGGGTGTTGCAAGCAGCGGAACTCCCCTGCAGGAGCGCATGTTAAGATCCCCGAGCCGCCGATGCCAACCCTGTGTGCCGATCGGGTGGCAAAGCATGAGGGATTTTCCCGGCAAGGGAGGCGCCAGCCGGCCCGACGCCGGGCTCGTTCGACACCATGGCCATCAAACCGATCCTTCGCATGGGCGATCCGCGGCTGCTGCAGGCCAGCGAGCCGGTGCGCGACTTCGGAACGCCGGAACTGCTGGCGCTGATCGCGGACATGGAAGACACGATGCGCGCTGCCCATGGTGCCGGGCTCGCCGCCCCGCAGATCGGGGTCCTGTCGCGGCTGGTCATATTTGGCGGTGGCCCGACAGCGCGTTACCCGGATGCCGACGCCGTGCCCTACACCGTGCTGGTCAACCCGAAGCTCAAGGCGCTGCGTGGCGGCACGGAATCGGAATGGGAAGGGTGCCTGTCGGTGCCGGGCATGCGGGGTCTCGTGCCGCGCTACCGGCGCCTGCGCTACCGCGGCTTCGATCCGTGGGGCCGCCCGATCGACCGTACCGTCGAGGGCTTCCATGCGCGTGTCGTGCAGCACGAGGTCGACCATCTCGACGGCGTGCTGTACCCGACGCGCATCAAGGACCTGCGCAAGTTCGGTTTCATCGAGGAACTGTTTCCCGGCCAGTCTTTGCGGGACGACTAGGGCCCGATCAACCCTTGCCTTCGATGCTCCGGGCGAGATCCGCGAAGCCACGATCGCGCGCGGCGTCGGCCGCGGTGGCCCGCTTGCCGTTGCGCAGAGCCGTGCTCGCCCCGGCGGCGAGCAGCGCCTTCACGGCCGCCGCGTTGCCGGCGCGGCTGGCGACGATGAGCGCGGTATCGCCGTCCTTGTTCTGCTGATTGAGCGGCGACGCATGTTGCAGCAGCGTGCGCAGCAGCGTGTCGCTGCCGCGTGGCGCGGCCAGGATCAGCGGCGTATCGCCGCGCCCGCTGCGCGCGTCGGCGCGGGCGTGTGCCTGCAGCAGCATCGCGACCAGCGATTCCTGGCCGGCGGCGACCGCGCCCATCAGCGGCGTGCGCCCGTCGCGGTCGGCGGCGTTCACATCGGCGCCGGCCGCCAGCAACGATTGCGCCACTGGCGCGGCGCCAACGCGAGCGGCGCGCCACAGCGGCGTCTCGCCCTGGCCATCGGCCTGGCTGACGGCAGCGCCCTTGGCCAGCAGCAGCTGCACCAGCGAATCATTCCCGGAGCTGGCGGCCGCCAGCAGCGGTGTCTCGCCGCGTTCGTCGGCCGCATCGACCCTGGCGCCCGCCGCGAGCAATACCTGCGCGACGTCGGCCCGCCCGGCGCGCACCGCCGCGAGCAAGGGCGTGGCCTCGTGTTCGGCATGCGTGTCCGCGTTGACGCCGCCGGCCAGCAGTGCGTTGACCATGCCGATGTCCCCGCGCGTCGCCGCCAACGCCAGCACGGTGCGCCCGCGCTTGTCGGGCAGGCGGGGATTGGCGTGCGCGGCCAGCAGCGTCCGGATGCTTGCCTCCGCTCCGGCATGCGCGGCGATATGCAGCAGCGTGTCGCCCTGCGGCGAGCGGCTGTCGGGCCCGGCGCCCGCCGCGAGCAGCTTCTGCACGCTGTCGCCGTCGCCGCGCGCAACCGCGATCGCCACCTCGGGCCAGCCGCGATAGATGTCGCCAGGCCGCGCCGCATCGAACTTGCCGGCGGCGCCTTCGCGGCTGGCATGCACCACGCGGGTCTGCGCGCCGAGCGTGCGCAACCGGGCCGCGGCCTGTTCGGCGTCGACCGACAGCGCCGCATCGAGCGCCGTGTAGTCGCGGCTGTCGGTGCCGGCCAGCGTGGCGCCGGCCTTCGACAAGGCGCTGACGGCCGCGGCGCGATCGGCGCGCGCGGCGTAGAACAGGGCGCTGCGCTTCTGGTTGTCGACGGCGTTGATCGCTGCGCCGTGTGCGAGCAGCAGCGCCAGCACCTGCGGATCAGCCAGTTCCGCGGCGCGCATCAGCGGCGTGACACCGAAGCTGTCGGCGTGATTCACGTCGCTCCCGTTGTCGAGCAGGTACTGCACCGCTGACGGAACGCCCGCCGCGGCGGCGTGCGCCAGCACCGTGGCGCCGAACGCATCGCGCAAGTCCGGCAGCTCGCGCCCGAACGCGTGCAGGCAGGCCAGGTCGGCGTTGCGCGCGCAGTAGATGGCCAGTTCGACCCGCAATGCAGCCTCACCGAGCCCGGCCCACGCGGGGCTGAGCGGCAAACGCGCGGCGTGTTCATCCTCGACGGCCGCCGGATAGCCGAGCGCCGCGGCGCGGTGCAGCGAGTCTTGCGCGGCGCCGGCCGGCGCATCCGGCTGGTTGGCCAGCATGGCCGCCAGCACATAGGCCGCCGTGGCGTTGTTCTGCGCGGCGCTTTTCGACAGCCAGGATTGCGCCGCCACGCGATCGATGGCGGTGCCCACGCCGTTCAGGTACACGAGGCCGAGCAGCAGTTGCGCATCGGGAGCGCCCGCCGTCGCGCGCTGCTGCAGCAGCGCGATGCCGTGCGCGAAGTCGCGGGTGCGCAGCGCCGCCTTGGCGCTCTCGAGGGGGTTGGGGGCCTTGGGCGCTGCAATCGCACCACCGCCTGCCAGTGCTGCCGCCAGGGTCACCGTCGCCAACCCGGCGCGCATCGCGCCGTTCATCAGGCCGTACCGTACTTGGTGTCGACGCGGATGCCGACCTTGTTGAGGAATTCATTGGGCAGCACGCCGCCGGCACTGACGATCACGGCGTTGTTGCCGATCTCGAGCTTGTTGCCCGCCTGCTCGAGCACCACGAGGTCGTCTTGGATCTGGCTGACATTCGACGACAGCAGCAGCTTCAGGTTGCCCCGGTCGGCCGCCGCCGAGACGCGCTGGCGATTCTTCGGCTTGGCGCGCCCGAACGCCTCGCCGCGATAAGACAGCGTCACTTGTGTATCGCCGACCTCGGCAATGCTCGCCGCGGCTTCGAGCGCGCTGTCGCCGCCGCCGACCACGAGCACTTTCTGGCCGCTGTACTGGATCGGATCGATCAGCTGGTAGACGACCTTCGGCAGGTCTTCGCCGGGCACCGCCAGCTTGCGCGGCGTGCCGCGGCGGCCGATCGCCAGCAGCACGTTGGCCGCGCGATAGGCGGCCTTCGGGGTGCGCACGATGAAGCCGTCGCCGTCCTTCTCCACGGCCTCGACCCGCTCTTCGGTCTGGATGCGCAGCTTCTGCTGCTGCACGATCTCGGTCCACTTGGCGAGCAGTGCTTCCTTCGAGGTCTGGCGAAAATGGAAAGATCCAACCAGCGGCAGTTCGACCGGCGCGGTCATCACCAGCTTGCCGCGTGGATATTTGAAGACGCAGCCGCCGAGGGAATCCTGTTCAACGCAGCGGTAGGTGAGATTGAGGGATTTTGCCGTGAGTGCAGCGGCCATGCCCGCCGGGCCCGCGCCGACGATCAGCACGTCGAGGCGTTTGTCGCGGGCGGTGTTGCCGCGCTTGGCGATCGCCTGTACCGCCTGCACGCCCTGCGTGAGCGCATTGCGGATCAGGCCCATGCCGCCCAGTTCGCCGGCGATGAACACGCCGGGCACGGTGGTCTCGAAGTTCGGCGTGAGCACCGGCAATTCGATGCCGCGCGTCTCGGTACCGAACACCAGCGTGATCGCATCGACCGGACAGGCGGACTTGCAGGCCCCGTGGCCGATGCACTCGGTCGGCGCGACCAGGTGCGCCTTGTTGTCGATGAGGCCGAGCACCGTGTGCTCCGGAAATTCCGGGCAGGCGTGCACGCAGGCGCCGCAGCCGAGGCAGCGCGTCAGGTCGATCTTCGGGTGGAGCGAGGCCGGTTCGATCAGCCCGGCTTCGCGCGCCTCGTGGTGCGCCTCGCGGCTCCTGTTCTCCTGCCGGTAGTGCCGCCGCAGGTACCACAGCATCGTGAGCAGCAGCGGGGCGACGTAGATGGCGAGGAGGATGTTATCCATGCGGTGGCGTCAGATGACCCGGTGCAGGGTGGCAGATATCCCGTGCAGGTTAATGCGCGGACGAGCAGGTTTCCGTGAGTCGGCGCACGTGTCAAGGTGTCGCAAAAACGTGAACTGTATCGCACTGGAGACAGCGTGACGCTAAGTGTCCGGGCTTTACAATCCTGATAGGTCGGCGTAACGGATCGGGAATCTACCGCTGGAATGACTTCAGGCAATGCATTTTTCTTCGTGGCAGGCGTACTTGCGACGGTCGCCGCGCTGTTCGTGCTGTACCCGTGGCTTTCGGGCCGCGGTCGCGGCCAGCTGCTGGCCGCGCTGCCACGCTGGGTGCCGTTGGCCGCCCTGGGAGCGCTGGCGGTCGTGCTGGTTATTTATGTCACATTGGGCCGGCCGCAGCTGACCGCACAGGATGCCGCGCCCGACGGTTCGCCGGCGGGCGCCGCGATGACCGCCAACCGGCCCGGATCCGCGCAGCAGCAGGAGGCGGGCTCGATGGACTCGGCGGTGTCGGGCCTCGAGCGGCGCCTCGCGGCGGGCGGTGGGAGTGACGCCGACTGGGAGTTGCTCGCCAAGTCCTACGAATTCCTCGGCCGGCCCGACGATGCCGCGCTGGCTCGCCAAAAACAGTTGCCGCCCGGAGCGGGGGCAGCCGCGGGCGCGGCACCGGGTGCTGCCGCCAGTGGGCCGCCGGCTGCGCCCTTGTCGGCCGAAGGCGCGCGGCTCGTCGCCGAAGCGAACGCGGCGCGGAACAAGCGTGATTTTGCCGCCGCGAGCGACCGCTACGCGAAGCTCGTGGCGCGCCATGAAATGAATGCCGACACCTGGGCTGACTACGCGGATGTCGCCGCCACGCTCAATGGGCGTTCGCTGCAGGGCAAGCCGGCGGACTACATCGCCAACGCGCTGCGGCTCGATCCGCAGCATCCCAAGGCATTGTGGTTGCAGGCGAGCCTGCAACACGAGTCGCACCAGTATGCGCAGGCGGCCGCGAGCTGGCAGCGGCTGGCGGCGGTGCTCGATCCGGCTTCGCCCGACGCGAAGCTCATCGCCGCGAACCTCGCCGAGGACCGGCGTCTCGCCGGGGGCGGCGCCGAGCCGCCGCCAACCGCTGGGGGCGGCGCGGTGGCGGTGCAGGGCGAGGTCGTCGTGGCCGATGCGCTGAAGGGCAAGATCCCCGCCGGGCTGACGTTGTTCGTCGTGGCCAAGTCGGTGAGCATGCCCGGGCCGCCGGTGGCGATCTGGCGCACCGCCACGACCGGCAGCTGGCCGATCGCTTTCCGGCTCGATGATTCGCAGGCGATGCTGCCGACGCGCAAGTTGTCGACCGCCGGGCTGGTGACCATCGAGGCGCGCACCTCGCGCAACGGCCAGGCCATGCCCGCGCCGGGCGATTTCCAGGGCGTCAGCGCGCAGCTCGATCCGAGTTCGGGCAAGCGCGTGCGCGTGGTCATCCAGAAGGTGATTGGCTAGCCCATGGCTCTGGTCAAACGCCATATCACGCCGGTGCGCATCTTCGGATGTTGCGTGGCCATTGCGATCGCGGTGGGTTTCTTCGGGCACCTGAATCGCTACATTACGCCCGAGCGGGGCCTGGGATATTGGCTGGGCATCGTGGGTGGCTCGATGATGCTGGTCCTGCTGATGTACCCGGCGCGCAAGCGCGCGTCATGGCTGCGGTTCTTCGGCGGTGTCGGCGGCTGGTTCAAGGCGCACATGACGCTCGGTGTGCTCGGGCCGTTGCTGGTGCTGTTCCATTCCAATTTTTCGCTCGGCGCCACGAACAGCAATGTGGCGCTGTTCTGCATGTTGTCGGTTTCGGGCAGCGGCCTGGTCGGGCGCTATATCTACACGCGTGTGTACCGGGGCTGGGACATGCACGCCACCTCGCTCGAAGACCTGAAGGCCAATGCCGAGCAGCTGCGCAAGCAGACCACCGCCGTGCCAATGCTGCCGCACTTCCTCGAGGCCATCGACGCCGAGGAGCATCGGCTGTTCCGGCCGGCGAAGTCGCACTTCGGTGCACTGCTGTACCCGGTGACGATCGGACTGCGTTCGGTGCTGGCGCGTTGGCGCCTGGAGCGCCAGGTTCGCCGCATGGTGGTCGAGGCGGCGCGCCAGTCGCCTGCGTTGGCCGCGCATGGCACGCGGCTTACGGCCACCGCGATGGGCTATGCCAGCCGGCGGCTCGATGCCGCGCGGCGCGTGCGCGAGCACCGCATGTACGTGCGGCTGTTTTCGCTCTGGCATTTCGCCCATGTGCCGGCCTTCATCATGACGCTGGTGGCTGGAATCGTGCATGTGATTTCCGTGAACGTGTATTAGGGCGTTGGCGGTTCCGGGTGCGGCGAGCAGGAGGACAGTGGATCGTGCGAATGGCGGCGGCAGCAAGCCTGATGGGAATCCCGGTCGCGCATGGCGCGTCCGTGGAGAGCCTGTTGATGCCCGGCAAGGTGGCCAGCGCGCACGCCAAGCTCGAGGAGACCTGCAGCAATTGCCATGACCGCACCGATCGCAGCCGCCAGAGCGCGCTGTGCCTGGCCTGCCACAAGGACATCGCCGCCGACGTGCGCGACCACCACGGTTACCATGGGCGCATGCCCAACGCCGGCGCCGGCAAGTGCATTGGCTGCCACACCGAACATGTGGGTCGCGACGGGGACATCGTGCGCCTGAACAAGCTCGAGTTCGATCACGAGCTCACCGAGTTTCCGCTCAAGGGCGCGCACCGCGCCTTGGCTTGCACCAGCTGCCACAAGCAGGGTGAGGCCTATCGCAAGGCGGAGCCCGCGTGCCTGAGCTGCCACAAGAAAGACGACTACCACGAGGGGCAACTGGCTTCGACATGTGGCGACTGCCACAACATGGACAACTGGACGCGCGCGCGCTTCGACCACGGCAAGACCGCCTTCGCGTTGACCGGTGCGCACGCGTCGGTGAGCTGCGGCGGTTGCCATCTCGGCGGCCGCTACAAGCCCACGCCGAAGACCTGCGTCGGCTGCCATGCGACCGACGACGCGCACCGCGGCGAGCGCGGCGACGACTGCGGCAAGTGCCACACCACGACAGGCTGGAAGGATGCGCGCTTCGACCACGAAAAGGAGACCGGCTTCGCGCTGCTCGGCCGCCATGCGAAGATCGACTGCGCCGGCTGCCATCGCAGCGGCAACTTCAAGGACAAGATCCCGAAAGATTGCTACGGCTGCCACAAGGCCGACGATTCGCACACCGGCCGCTTCGGCGGCAAGTGCGACAGCTGCCACGGCAACGATGCCTGGCAGCAAGTGAAATACGATCACCTGGCCAAGACAAAATTCGCGCTGCTCGGCGCGCACGCGAAACTCGATTGCCACGTGTGCCACACGGCCAACGTCGACACGCAGAAGCTCGGCACCGACTGCGTCGCCTGCCACCGGGCCACGAATCCGCACGGCGCGAAATTCACCACCGCCTGCGATACCTGCCACGGGCAGCAGGATTGGCACAGCGACATCAGCTTCGATCACGACCTGACCAGTTTCCCGCTGCTCGGCCTGCATATCGTCGTCAGCTGCGCGCAGTGCCATCGCACGCAGGCGTTTGGCGAAGCCGGGTCGCGTTGCATCGATTGCCACAAGAAGGATGACGTGCACAAGGGCGGCCTGGGCGAGAAGTGCGACAGCTGCCATACGCCCAACGGCTGGCCTTCATGGGTCTTCGATCACCTGAAGCAGACCGGCTTCGCGCTCACCGGCGCGCACGCCAAGATCAAGTGCTCCGACTGCCACCGCAAGCCGGCCGCCGAGGTGAAACTCTCGCAGGACTGCATCGCCTGCCATCAAAAGGACGACATCCACGCGGGCCAGTTCGGCCGGCAGTGCCAGCGTTGCCACGGCACCGTGACCTTCCAGGGCGGACGTGCGAGGTAGAGCCGCCATGCATATTACGCATCGAATGAAGCTCCTCCGACAGTCCGGGCCGCGCCGGCGCGCATGGCTGCGCGGTGCGCTGGGGGCCGCGGCGCTGCTGCTGGCGTTCACCGGCGCCGCGCACGCGGCCGAACGCACGCCCTTCGATCACCTGACCACGGGTTTCGAGTTGCTCGGCCAGCATCGCGACCTGCCGTGCGAATCCTGCCACGTCAATGCGATCTTCAAGGGCACGCCGAAGGACTGCGCCGCCTGCCACGGCGTCGGCACCGCGGTGCGCGCCACGGCCAAACCCGTGAACCACATCCTCAGCTCGAATCGCTGCGATGCCTGCCACACGCCGGTGGCGTGGAACCCCGCGGTGAATTTCGACCATGCGGAAGTGCGCGGCGCATGTTCGAGCTGCCACAACAACGTGCAGGCGCAGGGCAAGGGCCCCGGGCACATCGACACCTCGCTCGAATGCAACCTGTGCCACTCGACGATCGGCTGGGCCGGCGCCGTGTTCAACCACAGCAACGTGACGACCGGTTGCTCGAGCTGCCACAACGGCGTGGGCGCCACCGGCCCGCCCGCGACGCATATTCCGACCGGGCTGTCGTCCAACCCGGCTGATCCGGGCAACGCGCCCTGCGAGGCCTGCCATACGCCGACCAACTACGTGAGCTTCGCCGGCACGGCGATGAATCACCCGGCGGTGATCCCGCCGCTGCTGTGCGCCAACTGCCACGAGAAGGGCATGTCGTTCTTCGGCGTGAACATTGTCACGCGGCCGGACTCCGTCAACGGCGTCGCGCACCCGACCACCGGCGAATGCGGCAATTGCCACACCTCCACGGTCTCGTTTGCGCTCGGCAACCTGCAGCCGGCCGGGCACATCCCGACTACGCAGCCCTGCACGCTGTGCCACCAGAACCCGGCCGACTACACGCAGAAGATCATGGACCACACTGGCATCACCGGTGGCTGCGCGCTGTGTCACGCCGCGGGACTGAGCTTCCCGAACATGGCGCCGCTGGTGCTGGTCACGACGCCGGCCAACCACATCGCGTTCGCGGGCGCGGCCTGCGAGAGCTGCCATTCGAAGACGAATTTCACTTCGCCGGGCGGATTCTCGTTCACCAATGCCAGCGGCACGGCGCCGCCAGCAATGGTGCACAGCGCGGTCTCGAGCCTGGCCTGCTCGAGCTGCCACGGCGCCGGGCTCACGTTCATCGGCATGCCGCCGACAGTGACATTGCCCACGCCGCATATCCCGCTGGCCGGGGCCGAATGCGGCGCCTGCCACCTGACCGATACCTTCAGGTTCACGAACGCGAGCGGCACCGCGCCGCCGTCGATGGTGCACAGCGCGGTGACCAGCATCAAATGCTCCAGTTGCCACGAGAACACGATGACCAGCTGGCCGGGCGTGCCGCCGACCGTGCTGCGGCCGCTGACCGAATCCAACGGCGCCACGCATCCGGTCAGCGGCGAGTGTTCCGATTGCCACATGTCGACGGTGACGTTCAAGGGCGCGGGTAATTTCCCGAGCAACCACATTCCGCTGACCAACGGCACGAACAGCAACTGCAGCACCTGCCATACCAACGCCAACGACTACTCCATCTACGCGATGGATGCGGCTGGCCACGCGCTGGTCAGCGGCGTGTGCTCGACCTGCCATGCCGCCGGCAAGAGTTTCGCCAACATGGCGCCGCCGACGCTGGTGCAGCCGCCGACCAACCACGTGCCGATCGGAACCGCCGCGTGCGAAAGCTGCCATTCGAATGCCAGTTTTGCCGTGGGCGGATTCAAGTTCACCAACACCAGCGGCAGTGCGCCGCCGGCCATGGTGCAC
>JAFEDW010000290.1 GCA_018241455.1 Pseudomonadota bacterium
CGTCGCGCACCGCGAAGTAGTCCGGCCGCAGGCCCGCGACGGCGAGCGCCTGCCAGCCGGCGCTCTCGATGCCGAGGAAGTTGCGATCGCCTTCGTCGAGGCGCTTGACCGCAGCCTGCAGCGCGCGATGGATCGCGGGCGCGATGGCACGCTCTTCCGGCGACAGGTAGCGATTGCGTGAACTCAGGGCGAGACCGTCGGGTGCGCGCACCGTCGGCGCGCCGACGATCTCCACCGGCAGCATCAGGTCGCGCGTCATGCGGCGGATGATGATGAACTGCTGGAAATCCTTCTCGCCGAACACGGCCACGTCGGGCGCGACGATGTTGAACAGCTTGGCCACGACCGTCGCGACGCCGTCGAAATGCCCGGGCCGGAACTGGCCGCACAGCACGGTGGCGAGGCCACGCACCGTGATCAACGTCGCCTGCGCGCTGCCATCCGGATAGACCTGCTCGACGGTCGGCGCGAACAGCAGGTCGCAGTGCGCCTCGGCCAGCAGACCCTGGTCGTCATCGAGCGTGCGCGGGTAGGCGGCGAAATCCTCGGCCGGGCCGAACTGCAGCGGATTGACGAACACGCTGGTGATGACCCGGTCGGCACGGAAGCGGGCCGCGGCCAGCAGGCTCAGGTGCCCCGCGTGCAGGTTGCCCATCGTCGGCACCAGCGCGACGCTCAAGCCCGCCGCGCGCCAGTCGCGCACACGCGCGCGCACTTGGGCAACCGTGGTGGCGACGTCCATGGGCGGCGCTGCCTTCAGAAGCAATGCTCGGGCGCCGGGTAGCTTCGGTTGCGCACGGCCGCGACGTAGGCTGCCACCGCGGCCGAGCAATTGCCCGCCTCCGCGATGAAATTGCGCACGAAGCGCGGCTTGCGGCCGGCGGTGATGTCGAGCACGTCGTACAGCACCAGGATCTGCCCGTCGGTGTCGGGACCCGCGCCAATGCCGATGACGGGTACATGTACGCCGTGTGTGATCTCGGCCCCTAACGAGGCCGGGATGCACTCGAGCAGCAGCACGTCGGCGCCGGCGGCCTCGAGCGCGCGCGCATCGGCCAGCATGCGTGCCGCGGCCTGTTGCTCGCGGCCCTGCACGCGAAAGCCACCGGTCTTGTGCACCGACTGCGGCTTCAGGCCGAGGTGCGCGCACACCGGGATGTCGTGGCTGGTGAGGTATTCGACGATGTCGAGTTGCGAGGCGCCGCTCTCGAGCTTGACCATGCGCGCCCCGCCCTCCTGCATCAGGCGCACGCTGTTCGCCAACGCCAGCTCGCGCGAGGTGTAGCTCGCGAACGGCAGGTCGCCCATCAGGAAGGCGTGCTGCACGGCGCGCGCCACCGCCGCGCAGTGGTAGACCATCTGGTCCATCGTCACCGGTACGGTGGTGTCGTGCCCCTGGATCACCATGCCGAGCGAATCGCCGACCAGCACGACATCGACGCCCGCGGCATCGACCAGCGCGCCGAAGCTCGCGTCATACGCGGTGATGCAGGCGATCTTTTCGCCGCGCTCCCGCATCTGCGAGAGCGTGTTGATCGTGACCGGCGGATGCTCGGCACCGCGCAGTTGCAGCTGCGTATACATGGTGCGGAGAATGACGGACTGAAGCCCTACAAGCAACTCGACCGGCCCGGAACGCCGCTTCTACAGCGCGCGGTGCCGCAACGGGTTGTAGTACAGCCGTCCACGCTGCATGCGCCGGATCGCGGCCAGCAATTCCTCGTAGTCCGACTCGTTGTGCAACGGATCGATCGCGGCGGCGTTGACGATCAGCAGCGGTGCCGCGTCGTACTCGTGGAAGAAGCGCGCGTAGGCCGCGTTGAGTTTCTCGAGGTAGGCGCGCTCGATGTAGTGCTCGTAGCGGATGCCGCGCCGCCCGATGCGCTCGAGCAGCACGTCGACCGGGGCCTGCAGGTAGACGACGAGATCGGGCACCGGCGCATCGATCGCCAGCCGGTCATGCACCTGTTCGTACAGGCGGAATTCCTCGTCCTCGAGCGTCACGCGCGCGAACAGCCGGTCCTTGTCGAGCAGGTAATCGGCGACGCGCACCGGTGCGAACAGGTCCTGCTGCTTGAGCGCGGACAATTGTTGCGCGCGCTGGAACAGGAAATACAGCTGCGCCGGCAGCGCTCCGGCACGCGGGTTGCGGTAGAAGCGCTCGAGGAAGGGATTCTGGTCCGCCTGCTCGAGCACCTGCTCCGCGCCGAGGCTCGATGCAAGCTTGGTAGCGAGGCTCGTCTTGCCGACGCCGATCGGCCCTTCGAGCACGATGAAGCGATGCGCGGGCGCCGCTTCGCGCCCGGCCGGCGATTTGGCCGCCGGCGCATTCGGCGCGCTCGCCTTGGCAGCCGGGCGCGTCACGGCATCCTCCACAAGCCACCGGCCGACACCCGCGCGGCGAGATCGCACACTCGGCCCAGGCCCGGCACCAGCACATCGGGCGCGATCTCACGCCACGGATGCAGCACGAAGGCGCGCGCGGCAATGCCCGGATGCGGCAGCAGCAACGCCAGATCAGAGCTGCGCTGCTCGGCGTAGCTCAGCAGGTCGAGGTCGAGCACGCGCGGCCCCCAGCGGATGCGTTCAGGCTCGCGCCCAAAACGTCTTTCGATGTCGCGCATCGCGGCGAGCAGATCCGCGGCGCTGCTTTCGGTGAGCAGCCCGGCCACCGCGTTGCAGAAATCCGGCTGTTCCACTTCGCCCATCGGTTTCGAACCGTACAGCGAAGAGCGCAGCACCAGCCGCGTCCGCGGCAATTCGCCGAGCGCGTCGAACGCCGCCCTGAGCTGCGCAGCCGGATCGCGCAGGTTGCTGCCGAGGCCCACATAGGCAGGATAGGCATGCACCCGCGCGCCCTTGGCCTCAGGCACCGCCGCCGCTGCCGCCGCCGGCG
>JAFEDW010000291.1 GCA_018241455.1 Pseudomonadota bacterium
GACGACACCATGAGCGCCGGGTGGATCGCGCAGTACTTCGCCGCGCGCGGGTACGCGGTGCTGCGGGCCAACGTTCGCGGCATGAGCGGCTACGGCGATCGTTTGCCCGAGCACAGCCCGTTCAAATCCTGGCGCCTGCCGGTCGACGACACGCAGCGCGCCGGCCAATGGCTCATCGATCAGGGCATTGCCGATCCGAACAAACTGAGCGTCGTCGGCTGGGGGCTCGGCGGCTATTTCGCGCTGCAGTCGTGCGTCGTCAATCAAAGCCTGTTCAAGGCCGTGGTCGCCGTCGGACCAGTGACCGACCTGTCGACGCTCAAGGAGCAATTCCACGGTTGGTCCAATTTCGGCCTGATGGACGACTACGTCGGCAGCGGCGCCGAGCTGAACGAGGCCTCGCCCGCGCACAACGCGGCGAAAATCAAGGTTCCGGTGCTGCTGTTCCACGGCGCGCTGGATCGCGCATCGAGCATCAAGCAATCCCGCCGCCTGGACGAGGCGCTGCGCAGCGCCGGCGCCAAACATGAACTCGTCACCTGGCCCCATCTCGATGACCAGCTCGAGGATTCGGAGGCCAGGGCCGAACTGCTGCGCAGGTCGGACGCGTTCCTGCGGCGGGCCATCGGACCGCCCTCCAACTAGCTTCGTACTTTCGAACGCTGACCGCGCGACTCACGATCGCCCGCTTCCTGGCGGGCTCGCCCGCGCTCATTCCCGGGCGTACACCTGCCGTCCCATGAACCAGGTACGCAGTACTTTCGTGGCACCGATCGCTTCGGCCTTGCCGCCGTCGGCCAGCGCCAGGATGTCCTGGTCGAGCAGGATGAAATCGGCCGACTTTCCCGGTTCAATCGAACCTGTCACGCCATCGAGATTCAGATAGCGGGCGCCGTTGATCGTGTAGGCGTCGATTACATCGCGCAACGGGATCTGCTGCGCACGGTTCAGCGGCGGCTGCCCGGGGCGCGCACGCGTGACCGCCATTTGCATGTTGATGAACGGACGCGGATCACGGGTATCCACAGGAGCGTCCGAGCCTGCGAGCAGCACGCCGCCCGCTGTCTGGCTGGATTTCACCGGATAGGCATTGCGCTCGTAGTAGCCATCGGCCGGGTGCAGGGCCGCCTGGCCCGAGCCCTTCACGTGGTCGAAGAACGGCACGACCATGATGTCGTATTCCGGATCGGTATTGGCCCACGCATAGGTGTACGCGATGTACAGGTGGTCGCGGCCGATCCGCGCCACGTCGTCCGGATGGGCGAGCTGGACATGCGCCAGCGCATCGTGTGTCGTGCTCACGCCGTCCGCTTTCCGCGCTGCCTCGAGGGCGTCCACGGCGGTGCGGACCGCCATGTCGCCGATCGTATGGATATGGACGTTGAAGCCAGCGACGTGGAAGCGCTTCACGAACTCCATGATCACGGCGGGATCGTGCTGCAACTGGCCGCTGGACACCTGGCACTGGCCCGGATGGTAGCCGTGTTCCTTCATGAACGCCGCCACCGCGTCGGGAGAATCGTAGTCCGCGGCATGCGCGCGCACGCCCTGGCACAGCTCCGATCCGGTATCGACATAGCCGGTGACTTCGGCATGCCCGCTGGCGTCACGCCCGAAGATCGGTTGCAGGTAGGGCTTGATGGCCGCGACCTCGGGCAGTGTCGGCGGTGTCGCATACGGGTTGCCTTCAAGTATCCCGTCGGCGAACAGCTTCACGTAGTTGGCCCGAATCAGGGGATCATGCGCGAAACGTTCGCGCACCTGCTCCGCGGTGGCAACCATCCTGTCCCAGTCGGGCTGGCCCGCGGCGGTGTGGATGAAGTCCGGGTCGTAGTACTGCGCCAGCGTCGCGCGCACCGTCAGCACGTTGCGGTGCTCGGCTTCGGCATAGAATTTGATGACTTCGCTCCCGGCGGCGGCGTCCAGGATGCCGGTGATGCCGGCCTGGTTGAGCTGCTGCCCGACCTTCTCGGGCACTTTCATCAGGCTGCCCATGTCCAGCTCGAAGAACGAGGGCGTGTCCATCGGGTAGCGCGCGTCTTCGTTGACGTTGCCGTTGGGCTCGCCCTGGGCATCGACGCCCATCAGCTTCACGAAGTCGTGGAATTCGCCCGCCAGCGTGGCCTTCGAGTAGCCCACGACCTTACCGGCCGAGTTGCGCGCTCCCGCCAGCGCCGCGCTGTTGAAACCACCATGGTGGCCGTCATTGCCCAGCAGCTCGACCTTCACGCGCTGCGACGCCTGGTCAAGTGCCGCGCGAATCGTCGGGTGCGCCGCATCCGGTTCGTTGCCGTTGAACGGGTTCCACTGCCGCACCACGAGCCATTGGCCGTCCTGCACCTGGTAGCGCCCTATGCAGGCGCGCACGATTTCGGTCAGTTGCGCCAGCGTCTTGGGCTCGCTGCTCAGGTCGCAAACGTCGAATTGCACGATTCCGGTCGCGTGGATGTGGGAATCTATGAGCCCCGGCAGGATCAGCTTTCCGCCCGCGTCCTCGACGCGCGTGTGCTCGCCGACATACGCCCTGGCGCCGGCATTGGAGCCGACATAAATGAAGTGCCCATCGCGTACGGCAAGTGCCTGCGCCATCGAATGGCGGGAATCCACCGTGTAGATGCGAGCGCCAGTCACGACCAGATCGGCCGGAGGAATCGTTGCGGCCAGCGCCGGACCGGCGACAAGCGCGCTTGAGACAACGGCGATACGCGCCAACAAGTTGTACATCGCAATACTCCTCAGCACTCTCGAGTGCGGCTATCTGCGCCAGGTCAATGTCAGACCGTAGGTGCGCGGCCGCAAGGTGATGTTTTGCCAGTCCTGCGGATCGTAGAAAGACGAGTGATACAGCTCCAGGGCCGGCGCGGCGTCG
>JAFEDW010000292.1 GCA_018241455.1 Pseudomonadota bacterium
ACCGCGGCACCCGTGGCCACCGAGGGCCATTACACCAAGGTCCTGCCGTCGCTGAATCTCAGCTACTGGGCGGTGCCAGGCGCCGTGCAGGTGCGCTTCGCCGCGGCCGAGACCATGTCGCGCCCGAACCTCAGCTACCTGGCGCCCACCTCGCAGAACAACGCGATCAATGGCGATCCGTCGCTGAACTACTTCGGCACTTCGGGCCTGCGCCCGATCATGGCGACGCAGGGCAACCTCTCGGTCGAGTGGTACTACCGTCCGCATTCGGCGCTGACGATGGCGCTGTTCGACAAGCAGATCCGCGACGACATCTACGTCGCCACGCAGACGGACGTGGACCTGGGCACGGTGCGCTACACCGGTGGCGCCCCAGGCAGCCCCGGCGCGGTGGCCCATCCCTTCCTGTGGACCATCACTTCGCCGATCAACGGCGCCAAGAGCGGATTTTACGGCGTCGAACTGGCGTGGCAGCACCTGCTCGACAACGGTTACGGCATGCACGTGCAGTACACGCACACGCGCAACAGCAGCCATATCAATTCGGTGCCACCGACGACGGTCACCGTGGGCCTGATCTATGAAAAGGGCCCATGGAGCGCCGACGTGAACTACGACTACCAGTCGGGCTACGAATTCGCGAGCGGTGACAGCACCGACGTGCCGGGCTGGCCCGCGATCCAGGATCCGTTCAAGTGGGTGACGGCCAGCGCGCACTACAAGATCAACGACCGGATCCAGGTGTACCTCGAAGGCAAGAACCTGACCAATGAGGTGGCGCGCACCTACCTCAACGGCAATCCGTTGCTGCCCTGGGCACCGGGACAGCAGGTCGGCCAGAGCGCCAGCGGCGTGGGCGCCGGCTACACTGCCTACGGACGCTTTTACACGTTCGGTGCTTCGTACCAGTTCTAGAGGTCACTAGCGCCCGTAGAGTCCGGTGAACTCCGCCTTGCCGAGCGAATTGGCGTTGACCATGTAGCCGATCAGCGCGGCGGTGGCGCCGGCGGGGATATCGAGCTTCGCCACCTTCAGCGCATGCAGCGTGAAGTGATAGTGATGCTTGCCGCCGCCTTCGGGCGGGCACGGCCCGCCCCAACCGGCGCTGCCGAAATCGGTCACGCCCTGCACGGCGCCGGTCGGGAGGCCCGCGCCGCTGGCGGTGCCGGCGCCCTGCGCGATCGAGCTGGCCGTGGCCGGGATGTCGTAGACCACCCAGTGCCACCAACCTGCGCCGCCCGTCGGCGCGTCGGGATCATGCACCAGCAATGCGAAGCTCTGCGTGCCGGCGGGCGCACCGCTCCAGGCCAGCGCGGGCGAAACGTTGTCGCCCTTGCAGCCGAAGCCGGAGAAGACGAATTTGTTGGCGATCGTGCCGTTGGGACTGATGTCGGCACTGGTCAGGCGGAATTTCGCGCTTCCGCCTGCCTGGGCAGCGCCGGCCAGCGCGAGCGATAGCGTCACGCTCCAAAGCATTTTCATGGCTGAGCCCTCGATTGAATGGTATTCGAGCCGCGAGTACGCCGATCAATCTAGCGGGTTTCGATGACGGCCGACAAGCCCCGTGACGGATCGACCGCGGCGGCAGTAGACTCCGCCGGCGAACGGCTCCGTCACGGATTCCTCACAAGCCTTAAGGGGAGACAACAATGAATCCAGAGTTGAATGCATTGGCGATGGTCACCGTGCTGACCGGCCTGCTGTGGATACCCTACATCCTCAACGAGATCATGGTGCGCGGCATCGTCGATGCCGTCGGCTACCCGGAGAACCCGAAGCCGCTGGCCAAGTGGGCGCAGCGCCTCAAGTCGGCGCACTACAACGCGGTCGAGAACCTGGTCGTATTCGCAGCGCTGGTGCTGATCGCCCAGGCAACGGACAAGCACAATGCGGCGATCGCGGGCGCGGCGCAGGTGTACTTCTGGGCGCGCCTCGTGCACGCCGCGGCATACACCTTCGCGATTCCGTGGGTGCGCACGCTGGCCTTCGTGGCCGGTTTCGGCTGCCAGATGTGCATCGCCTGGCACCTGTTCCACTAGGCGATTGCGCCTGGCGCGGCGCGAAGCTCAGGGCTGGTACCCCGCGCCGCGCAGCACCTTGCCCGGCAGTTGCCCGGTCATCGCGCCCGCGTCGATGACCAGCTTGCCGTTGACCAGCACGTAGGCCATGCCCTGCGAGAGCTGGTTCGGATTGTCGTACGTGGCCAGGTCGCGGATCGTCGCCGGATCGAACACGACGACATCCGCCCACATGTGCTCGCGCAGCACGCCGCGATCGGCGAGGCGCATGCGTTGCGCGGGAAGCGCCGCGAACTTGCGAATCGCGTCCTCGAGCGTGAGCTTGTGCTCCTCGCGCACGTACTTGCGCAGGATGCGCGGGAACGTGCCGTAGGCGCGCGGATGCGGATGCTCCTGCCCGAGGATTCCCTCCGGCGCGGCGCCCTCCGAATCGTTGTTGATCGCGACCCAGGGCTGCTGCAGCGCCAGGCTCACGTCGGGCTCGGACATGCCGAACACGGCGCAATAGGCGTAGGCCTGGTCGGCGATCAGGAAATCGAACAGCGCGTCCATCGGATCCTTGTGCCAGGCCGCGGCGATTTCATTCAGCCGCTTGCCCTGGAATTTCACCAGCTCGGGATTCAGCACCGAGGTGATCATGATGTCCTGCGGGCCCGAGATCTCGTTCCACTCGTTGTCCCAAGTGGTCGATGGCGTCAGCAGGTCCTTGCGGATGCGCGCGCGCGTCGCCGGATCCCTGAGGCGCGCCACGAGCTTGTCCTTGCCGCCGTCATGCGCCCACGGCGGAATGAACGCCGACAGGTCGTTCGACCACGCTGTGTACGCATACGTGTCGGCCGAAACGTCGAC